>CBDVAK010000162.1:0-7537 GCA_965371945.1 uncultured Candidatus Competibacteraceae bacterium | reverse complement strand
ATACTTTGATACGCTGCATCTTCGGGTCGTAGAGCGGCTCCATCTGCAGGGTGCAGGGTACTGTTTCAGTGGCCACTTCGAGCTGGTAGTGACCAGAACACAGATACTCGCGGTCGACGCCCGCTTCATGACGGACATAGCCGTAGCCGATACTCTTGCCCACCGTGTAGCCGTATCCCCCCGAGGTCAGCCAGCCGACCCGCTCGCCATCGCGGTAGAGGGTCTCCCGGCCCAGCAGCACCACCTCGGGATCATCCACCGTGAAACAGGCCAGACGCTTGTTCAGCACGGCGCCACGCTGATGCTCCATTGCTTCACGACCGATGAACGATCGCCCACCAGCCAGTTTGACCGCCCATCCCAACCCCGCTTCGAACGGGGTGTGATCCGGTCCGATATCGGCCCCCCAGGCGCGATAACCTTTCTCCAAACGCAGGCTTTCGATCGCCCGGTAGCCCGCGTCACGAATTGCCGACGCCTGGCCGGCTTCCATCAGCGCCTGATAGACGTTCACCGCATACTCCACAGGGATATGCAGCTCCCAGCCAAGCTCGCCCACATAAGTCACCCTCAGCGCCCGCACCGGGGCCCCCGCCACACCAATCTCGCGCTGGGTTCCGAAGGGAAACGCCGGGTTGGACAGGTCGTCACTCGACAACGCCTGCAGAACTTTGCGTGCCTCGGGCCCCATCACCGAAAGCACTGCATACGAGGATGTGACATCCACCAGCTGGGCATCCTGGCCATCATCGGTGTTGCGACGTATCCAGTCCGCATCGTGGGTGGCAAAACCAGTACCGGTGACCAGGTAGTAGCGGTCCCGCGCCACCCGCGCCACGGTGAGGTCACATTCGATACCGCCTTGCGGGTTCAACATCTGCGTGTAGGTCAGACTGCCTACCGGTCCGACCACCTCGTTGGCGCAGATCCGCTCGAGCACCGAGCCCGCGTGGCGACCGACCAACAGGTATTTGGAGAACGAGGATTGATCGAACACCGCGACCTGTTGCCGGGCCGCACGGTGTTCCTCACCGACCGCCTCGAACCAGTTCTGGCGTCCGAAGCTGTATATGTCTCGTGGTTCCTCACCTTCCCGCGCAAACCAGTTGGGACGCTCCCAACCCAGTTTCTCACCAAAGCAGGCACGCCTGGCCTGTAAATGCGTATAGAGCGGCGAGCGTCTGCAGGGCCGTCCACTCACCATTTCCTCATGCGGCCAGGCCATGGTGTAGTGATGGGTATAGGCTTCGAGCGTGCGTGTCCGAACCCAGTTCACATCGCGATGGGGACTGCCGAAACGGCGGATATCGACCGGCCACAGATCGAACGGAGGGGCGCCTTTCGCGATCCATTCCGCCAGTGCCATGCCGGCCCCGCCACCGGCAGCAATGCCAAAGGCGTTGAAACCGGCACCGATGTAGAAATTGCCAAGCTCCGGAGCTTCACCGAGTATGAAATTGCCGTCCGGCGTAAAACTCTCCGGTCCGTTGACCAGTTCCTTGATACCGACATCGGCAAGTGCCGGAACACGTTCCAGCGCCTGCTCCATCAAGGGTTCAAAATGATCCCAGTCCGATTCCAGCAGCGAAAAGCTGAAACCATCCGGGATGCCGTCGACGGCCCACGGCTTGGGATTGGGTTCATAGCCGCCCATCACCAACCCCCCGACGTCCTCCTTGAAATAGATCAAACGATCGGGGTCGCGCAGGGTTGGCAGACCCGCGACGACCCCGGGGACCGCCTCAGTCACCATGTACTGGTGCTGCACCGACACCAACGGCACGTTGACACCCGCCATCGCCCCGAGTTGCCGCGCCCACTGACCGGCACAGTTGACCACCACCTCACAGGCGATCTGTCCACGGCTGGTCTGCACCGCGCTGACTTTGCCGCCCGTGGTATCGATCCCGGTCACCTCGGTGTCCTCGAACAACAGCGCCCCGGCCTGGCGCGCTCCGCGGGCCAGCGATTGGGTGATATCAGATGGATTGGCCTGACCGTCGGTAGGCAGAAAAGCCGCCCCCACCAGATCTGCCGGGTCCATGATCGGCCACAGCTCCGTAGCCTCACGCGGTGTCAGCAACTGCATTTCCAGGCCGAATGAACGCGCCATGGTGGCCTGGCGTCGCACCTCGGTCCACCGCTGTTCGTTACAGGCCAGGCGCAACCCGCCATTCATTTTCCAGCCGGTGGCCAGACCGGTTTCGGCTTCAAGGCGCCGATACAAGTCGACTGAATAGGCCAGTAGCTGGGTGATGTTGGCGTTGCTGCGTAGCTGACCGACCAGTCCGGCAGCGTGAAAAGTCGAGCCGGAAGTGAGGCGGGAGCGTTCCAGCAACACCGTCTCCCAACCCAGCAACGCCAGATGATAGGCGGTGGAACAGCCAACGATACCGCCGCCGATGATCACGGCCCGGCAGTGCCGGGGAAAATCACTCATGACTTGGTCTCACATGCTGCTGAAGTCCGACCAGGCGGCTTCGAAACGGGCCAGATTCTCGTCGCTGTATGCCTGGAAGTCGAAATCGAGGCTGGAATGCAGTTCCGACACCAGGCTCCACATCGATTCGCGCAGCAACGAGGCGCATTTCATGGCGCTGTAGCGCAGACGCAGCGTGTCATCCACTGCCTTTTCGAAGTAACGCGCCAGCAACCATTCCTCCTGGTCGGCCGCCAACCCATTGTTGGAAGCCAGTCCACCCAGGTCGAACAGCGGACTGTTGAAGCCCGCATAATCCCAGTCGATCAGCCACAAGCGCTCGCCGTCGTCGATCAGATTGGCGGCCAACAGATCGTTGTGTCCAAATACCAACCGAACCGGCCCGACCGCTGCTTCCAGACGCTGCGAGCGTGCCAGCAACTCCGGTACCGACGCGGCCAGCCGGCTGTTGCCCTCGACCAGCGTATGGCCGTAGTCACGCAACACCTGGAATACCCAGAAGGCCAGTACCGGGCCTCTGAAATAACGCGGAACCTCGCGATGACAGCGAATCACCAGATCCAGGGCACGCTCGAGCATCGCCGGTTGGCGGAGGTCGGCAGGCTCCAGGGTGCGCCCTTCGATGTAGTCGAGTACCAGGACACCGGGTTCGGCGTGTATCACCGCCGGCGACAGCCCCGCCTGATGTGCCGCACGGCTGGCCGCCAATTCGTTGAAACGCATGATCTGGTGGATCGGAATATCATCACCCACCCGCACCACGTAGCGGCGGGCGCCATCCACCACGACAAAATTGACATTGGTAATGCCACCACTGAGCGGCTGCGGATCGACCGGGCCCCGCCAGCAAGCCAGCGCGGCCACTCTGGCGCGAGGATCGCTCATGCAACCAACCCCAACCTGCGACGCATCCGTGTTGCTCCCGCGGCGATCATGCGATCGGCAATGATGGCGATGGCAGCCACCGACAACCCGGCTACGATGCCGCGCCCGGTATCGGCTTTGGTGAGGGCGATGTAGACCTCCTGGCCCAGGTCACGAGTGCCGACCAGGGCGGTGATCACCAGCATGGACAAAGCCAGCATGATGGTCTGGTTGATGCCCAGCAGGATTTCCGGCATGGCCAGTGGCAGGCGGATCTTCCGAAGCAACTGGAACCGGGTGCAACCGGACACGATCCCGGCCTCGATCAACTGTGGGTCCACCCTCTGGATACCGTGCACGGTGTAACGGATGGCGGGCACCAGAGAATAGGCGATGATGGCAATCATGGCCGAAAAATCACCGACCCGAAACAGCATCACCACGGGGATCAGGTAAACGAAGCTGGGCAGCGTCTGCAGCGTATCGATGATGACGCGGGTCACTTTCCAGACACCCGGTCTGGTAGCTGCCAGCAGGCCGGTCGAAATACCTATCAACGATGCCAGCAATACCGACACACCGGTCAGGTACAGGGTCACCATCGCTTTGGGCCATTGCCCGTTGGTGATCACGAAAGCGCAAAGCGCCAGCGCCAGCAAGGCCAGGCGCGCGCCGCCGAGACGCCACCCGGCCACTGTCAGCAGCAAGGTCACCCAGGCCCAGGGCATGGCCAGCAGGAACCGCTTGACCGGAATCATCACGTTGAGCAGGAGCGCGGTCTTGACCGCTTCCAGCGTATCGTAGTAGTTGACGTTGATCCATTTGACCGACTCGGCCCACCACGATCCGGTGGTCATCTGCCATTGCTCGGGATAGCTCTGCGCGGCCGGCACCAGCAATCCCAGCAGACCCGTGCCCACCGCAACCAGTACACAGGTAGTGAGCCATGGGTGGCGCTGCGGCAAGAAACCGGTACGCTGCGCTGCCGTGCCCGGCTGACGCTGGGCATAGGCCTGGCTGAGACGGTCCAGTGCCACCGCCAGCACCACGATCGCGATGCCCGCCTCGACGCCAGCGCCGATATCGAGCCGGCGGAGCGCGGTCAGTACGTCGTAGCCCAACCCACCCGCACCAATCATGGAGGCAATGATCACCATGTTCAGCGACAGCATGATGACCTGGTTGACCCCGACCATAAGACCCGGTCTGGCCGCCGGCACCAGTACTTTCCAGGTCAGTTGACGGCGGCTGCAACCGGCCATGCGGCCGAATTCGACAACTTCCGGCGACACCGACCGCAACGCCAGCATGGTGACCCTGACCATTGGCGGCATCGCATAGATGATCGTTCCCACCATGGCCGACACCGGCCCGAACCCAAACAGAAACAGGATAGGTACCAGGTAGGCAAATATCGGGATGGTCTGCATCAGGTCCAGCAGCGGTGTCAGCAAGCGCTCGACCCAACGCCTACGATAACCGGCGATACCGGCCAACAATCCCCCGGCCACCCCGATCGGCGCCGCGATGAGGATGGAGGAAAGAGTCACCATGGCGCTCTGCCACTGGCCGAACACCGCCAGATAGACAAAGCAGCCACCCACCAGCGCCGCCAGCCAACGGTCGCGGGCGTAGTAGCCCATGGCCACGACGATGGTGATGACCGCCAACCAGGACAACGGTGGCACCAACTGCACCGCCGACGAGCCCTGTCCCAGCATCAGACCACTGGACAACACGCTGGTAGCTGCCGTCAGCGGCCAGTCCAGCAGCCAGGCGAACCCCCGCGTCAACTCCTGAAAGCTGAACAGACCGAAACCCGCGTCTTCCACCAGCCAGTTCATGAAACGACTGATTTCAGCTTTCAGCGGCAGGTTCCATTGACGCGGATACTTGAGGGCCCAGCGTGGCAACCAGTCGCTTGCGTAGAAATAGAACAGCGTCGAAATCACCACCGTAGCGGACCACAGCGCGATCAAGACGTTGCGCCGCCGCCGGCCGCTGCCTGACGGTACCCGCACCGTCGCATCACCCCCGGGATCGGCAAGGCTGACGCCATTCACTGGCGCAGTTCCCGCCCGACCAGGATATCGACCACGGCCTGGCGATCGATCTGTCCAATCACGTTGCCGTCGCGGTCGACTACCGCGAAAGGCGACCCGGCAGCCTCGACCCGTTCGGCGACTTCTGCCACGCTGGAGTGGGCCTGCAGTTGCCCGGCATAGTGGCTACCCTCCAGCACCGGCGACATCAGGGCGCGTACCGACAGTACCTTGGCGCGCGATACGTGGCGCGTGAATTCGGCCACATACTCATCCGCCGGATCGAGCAGCAGTTGTTCCGGGGTCCCCACCTGTACCAGCGCCCCGTCTTTCATGATGGCGATCCGGTCAGCCAGGCGGATGGCTTCATCGAAATCGTGGGTTATAAAAACGATCGTCTTTTGCAACACATTCTGCAGCCGCAGGAACTCGTCCTGCATCTCCCGTCGAATCAACGGGTCAAGCGCCGAGAACGGTTCATCGAGAAACCACAGCTCGGGTTCAACCGCCAGCGAACGGGCAATTCCCACCCGCTGCTGCTGCCCCCCTGACAGCTCGTGGGGGAAGTAGCGCTCGCGCCCGGTCAGACCGACCAGGTCGATCACCTGCCGTGCCCGACTCTCACGCTTGCTGCGCTCGACCCCCTGCACCTCAAGCGGAAACCCCACGTTGCCCAGCACATCCAGATGCGGCAACAACGCAAAGTGTTGGAACACCATGCCCATCTTGTGACGCCGGATCTCGATCATCTCGCGATCCGAGGCGGTCAGCAGGTCAAGGCCATTGAAGAGGATCTGGCCGTGACTGGGTTCGATCAACCGCGACAGACAACGTACCAAAGTGGATTTGCCAGACCCCGACAGCCCCATGATGATGAAGATCTCGCCATCGCGGATGTCCAGGTCTACCGCCTGGACGGCACCGATCAATCCATGCTGCGCCAGCAGTTCCCGGTTGACCCCGGCTTCGCGATGACGGCGCAGAAAGCCCTCCGAGTCAGGCCCGAAGAGCTTCCAGACATCGCGACATGCCAGCTTGACCGACGACTCAGGCATGCCGTCGTGTTTCGGGAACGACTACTGTCCTATCCACCCCTTCCAGCGGGACTCGTTGGTCTGCATCCACTGGTCGACCACCTGATCGATGCCCTCACCGTCCAGATCCACATTGACGATCATGGCGGCCATCTCATCGTTGTCGACGTTGAAAGCCTTGATGACCTCATAGGCACCCGGCCATTTGTCCTTGACACCCGACCAGGCCACCTTCCAGATGGGGCCACGGGGTTTGCCACAGTCGTAGGCCATGTCCGGGTTGACGCCCCACGCCGGGTCGTTGTAGCACTCAGCGGTGTAAGCCGGGAACTTCACCCACTCGCCCTCGTACTTGGCTGGCGCCCAATGCGGTGCGTAAACCCAGAGCAGAACCGGCGCCTGACGTTGGTAGGCCGATTCCAGTTCGGCGAACAACGCGGCATCGGTGCCTGCGTGCACCACCTCGTAGTCCAGTTCCAGTGCTTCGGCGCGCTCGTCGTCGAATCCGCCCCAGGTCACCGGACCGCCCAGATAACGGCCCCGCGGCGCGGTTTCGGCCACCGAGAACGCCTCGGCGCAATCGTTCAATGCCTCCCAGTTCGGCAGACCCGGGCATTTTTCCTTCATGTACAGCGGATACCACCATTCCTCGATCGCCTGCATACCGGTCTCGCCCAGATTTTCCACCTTGCCGGTGGCGATCGCCTCGTCCATGGCATCACGACCGGTCGTCTCCCAGATCTCCATGGCGACATCCAGATCACCGCTCTTCAAACCGGCGAACTGGGCAATATAGTCGGCCTGGACGTAGTCGATGTTGTAACCGGCCTTTTTGAGGACCTCGCCCATGATCTGGGTGGTGAGCAATTGTCCGGTCCAATCGTGCAGAGTCAGCTTGATCGGATCATCAGATTCGACCGCCGCGAACGACGGGCCGGCGACAAGCACCGGCATCATGGCCATGGCGACACTTAACCCACGCAAACTGCGCTTCATCTCGCAAATCCTCCGTAGTGGCGACGGCACGCGTGACGGACGACGGGACCAACCCCGGCGATGTCGGCGCGTTACCAACAACTAGACCCTGGCCGGAAACATGTCAACCAGTGTTCGGAGCAAACACCATCGGTTTTATCGGCCATTTCCAGGCGCCTCCC
>CBDVAK010000161.1:0-7561 GCA_965371945.1 uncultured Candidatus Competibacteraceae bacterium | reverse complement strand
TGGGTAGCGTCGCCGCTTGCCTGGCGTCGGCGTGACCGGCCCCCGCCAGGACGGTCAGACAAACGATCCACCATGAGCCTCGCCACCAGCCCATGCTCAGCCCTGCCCGGCGGTCAGCGTCAACGGTAGTTCCAATCGCCTGCCATCGAACAAGACGGTGTCATCGTCAAGTTGCAAACGGCCCTGCGCATACCAGCGTATCGCCTGTGGATAGATTCGATGCTCGAGCGCCAGCACCCGGTCGGCCAGCGTTTGCGCGTTGTCGGTAGCCTGCACCGCCAGAGCGGCCTGTAATACCACCGGGCCGCCATCCAGTTCGGGTGTGACGAAATGCACACTGGCCCCGTGGCGGCCGACGCCCGCGCGAAGTACGCGTGCATGAGTGTCCAGTCCGCGGAAGCTGGGCAACAAGGAGGGATGAATGTTGAGCAATCGACCGCGGTAGTGATCGACGAAGCCGGCACCCAGTATGCGCATGAAGCCAGCCAGCACCACCAAGTGCGGCCGGTGCTGGTCGATGGCGTCCACCAATGCCTGTTCGAAGCCGGCGCGGTTGGGCCAGCCACGGTGATCCACGACGCGGGTATCGAGGTGATGTGCTTCGGCAACCACCAAACCGGCAGCCTGCGGGCGATTGCTGAGCACGGCACTGACCTGGTAGGGGCAGTCTGCCTGTTCCGCATCCTCGACGATGGCAGTCATGTTGCTGCCACGCCCGGATATGAGGATGACTACCCTGTGGCGGCGATTGCCCGCGCTCATCCGCACAATTCGACGGCGGCCGGTCCCGCCTGGTCGCCGATGGTACCGATCACGGCGGTGGTCTCGCCTGCGCTGGTGAGGATATCGAGCGTCTGCTGCAGATCCTGAGCGGCGACGCAGGCCACCATGCCGACGCCACAGTTGAATGTCCGGTACATTTCGGTGTCGACGACAGCGCCGTGTTGCTGTAACCAGTCAAACACCGGCGGGCGCGGCCAGGCATGGACGTCTATCCTTGCCACTCGGTTTGCCGGCAACACCCGTGGCAGGTTCTCCAGCAGACCACCGCCAGTGATGTGGCACAGCGCATGGACGTCGACCGCGGCGGTGAGTTGCAGCAGTGATTTGACGTAGATGCGGGTCGGTGTCAGCAACGCCTGGCCGAGTGTGCCACCGTCAAAGGCTTGTTGTGGGTCGCTGCCGCTGATGTTGAGTATCTTGCGGATCAGCGAGTAGCCATTGGAGTGCGGGCCAGAAGACATCAGACCAACCAGCTTGTCGCCGGTTTCGACACGGTGACCGTCGATCATGCGGTCGCGTTCGACCACGCCGACGCAGAACCCCGCCAGGTCATATTCGTTGCCCTGATACATGCCGGGCATTTCAGCCGTTTCACCGCCCAACAATACCGCTCCCGAACGTCGGCAGCCTTCGGCGATGCCGGCGATCACCTGTTCGGCCATGTCGACATCGAGCTTGCTGGTCGCATAGTAGTCGAGAAAGAACAGCGGCTCGGCGCCGGTCACCACGATATCGTTGACACACATGGCCACCAGGTCGATGCCGATGCTGTCGTGGGTGCCCAGTTGCATGGCCAGCGCCAGCTTGGTACCCACACCGTCGGTACCGGAGACCAGCACCGGATCCCGGTAACCGCAGCCAGCAAGATCGAACAGGCCCCCAAAGCCCCCCAGTTCTCCCATCGCACCAGGGCGAGCGGTGCTGCGGGCCAGCCGCCCGATACGTTTGACCAGGCGATTGCCCGCGTCGATGTCGACCCCGGCGTCTCGATAGCTAAGGGATTTTCGGTCATGGTGATGGCTGTCTGTAGTCACGTCGGTTCCTGTTTGATGTTTGTTTCAGAGCGGGTCAACTATGCTATTTTACACGCCGATCGCAGGCGCTACATTCGGGACAGTTTGTTGCCAGTCGTGACAAGAAATTCGGGCTTTCCCGCT
This sequence comes from uncultured Candidatus Competibacteraceae bacterium, assembly GCA_965371945.1. Lineage (GTDB taxonomy): Bacteria > Pseudomonadota > Gammaproteobacteria > Competibacterales > JAHEDQ01 > CBDVAK01. The sequence continues at coordinate 5,621 of CBDVAK010000161.1, read as the reverse complement.
ACCGCGCTTGCAGAGGATGGCGGATGGGTTTGAAGGATCTGCCCAATCTGATTTCCCTGCTCAGAATCCTGCTGGTGGGGCCGGTGGTGTGGGCTATCACCGAGCAGCGCTTCAGCGCGGCATTCTCCCTGTTTTCGGTCGCAGCCGTCAGTGATGCACTGGACGGACTGCTGGCCAAGCGGTTTCACTGGACCTCGTCTCTGGGCGGTATTCTTGATCCGGTGGCTGACAAACTGCTGCTCACCACCAGTTTTGTGAGTCTGGCCTGGGTTGGCGTGCTGCCCTGGTGGCTGGTAGTCATGGTGCTGTCGCGCGATCTGTTGATCGTGGTGGGCGCGGTCAGTTATTACCTGCTGATCGAGCCATTCGATGCTGCGCCGACCTGGACCGGCAAAGCCAACACCGCGTTGCAGTTGATCCTGGTGATCTGGGCGATCACCAGCCGCGGTCTGCTGGGCTTGCCCGTGGTGCTGGAGACCGGGCTGATCTACGCGGTGGCTGCTTCCACTGTGTTGAGCGGCGTGGGGTACGTCTTTGTCTGGGGCGCACGAGCCCGGCGCCAGGTGCGGGCGGGGCTGAGTAGTACCTGGTGGCATCGCGATGCGCTCTGAATGCCGGCTGTGTGTCTTGATCTGGGCTGTGGTCGGCATGGTAACGCTGACCTGGTTGCTGGCGCCCGTGCTCACGCCATTCATCGCCGGCGCTCTGCTGGCCTATCTTGGTGATCCCTGGGCGGATCGACTCGAAGCACTGGGCTTGAAAAGGTCGCTGGCGGTCACGGTTGTGTTCGCGGTGCTGTTTGTGCTGTTGACCCTGATGGTGTTGCTGCTGCTGCCCATGGTTGGCCGGCAGCTTGCGGTGCTGGCGCAGCGTCTGCCCGAATACATGCAGTGGCTGCAGGAAAATCTGGTCCCGTTGCTGCGTGATGCGCTGGGCATTTCAGGGGGGGCCATCGATCTGGCGGCACTGGGTCAGGCATTGAGCGGTTATTGGGCGCAAGCGGGTGGTATGTTGGGGGGTATGCTGGGTCTGGTCAGCGCCTCCGGTGGCGTACTGGTCCAGTTCGTCGCCAACCTGCTGTTGATTCCAGTGGTTACTTTCTACCTGCTCAGGGACTGGGACATCCTGATCACCAATATCGGCAGGTTGCTGCCCAGACGCATCGAGCCGGCGGTGGCGGCTCTGGCCGCCGAGTCGGACGAGGTCCTGGGCGCCTTCCTGCGTGGTCAGATCCTGGTGATGCTGGCACAGGGTGCGATCTACTCGCTGGGGTTGTGGATCGTCGGTCTGGAGTTCGGGCTGCTGATCGGGATGTTGGCGGGGTTGGTGTCCTTTGTTCCCTATCTTGGCGCCATCGTCGGAGTGAGCGTGGCGCTGATCGCCGCCTATCTGCAGTTCCATGAAATCGGCGCACTGCTGCCCGTGTTGCTGGTGTTTGGTGTCGGCCAGGTGCTGGAAGGCATGCTGTTGACCCCTCTGCTGGTTGGGGACCGCATCGGGCTGCATCCGGTGGCGGTCATCTTCGCGGTGCTGGCGGGTGGGCAGCTGTTCGGTTTCTTCGGAGTGCTGGTGGCTCTGCCGGTGGCGGCTGTGGTCATGGTGCTGTTGCGTCACTCCCACGACGGCTATCTGCGCAGTGCCCTGTACGGGAGCACAGGCAATACGACCACCGGGCAAGAGCCACCGTGAGTCGACAGCTGCCGCTCGACCTGCGTCTGTCCACCGGGCACTCTCTGGATGATTTCTACCCGGGTTCAAACCAGAAACTGGTGTGGTTGCTGCGCCGTGCATTGATCGAGGCCACCCCGGTGTCCGTCTGTCTCCACGGCCCTGTCGGCGCCGGCAAGACCCACCTTCTGCAAGCCATGTGCAGAGCCTGTGACCGCAGTCTGGCTGCAGCCTATCTGCCCATGGATGCCGCCGGGGTACAGTTTGGCCCGCAGGTCACCGAGGGACTGGAGAAAATGCGGCTGATCTGCGTCGATGACCTTGACCTGGTCGCGGGGGACAGCGCGTGGGAGGATGCCCTCACCAAGCTGCTGGGGAGATCCGCCAACAGTGGCAGCTGCCTGATCTACAGCGCCACAAAGGCACTGGGTGAGATAGATTTTGTCGATCGCGGACTGGCATTCCGGTTGTCGATGAGTATCCAAAGGGGTTTGCAGCCGTTGGTTGGCGATGACAAGCTGTGGGCCCTGCAGCTACGCGCCCGCGCTAGGGGCATCCGCCTTCCCGAGCGGGTCGCCCGCTATCTGTTGCGCCACTATTCGGGGGATTTGTCGGAACTGTCGCGAACCCTCTCGACGCTCGACCGTGCTTCCCTGGCTGCCAAACGTCGCTTGACGATCCCTTTCGTTCGCCAGGTTCTGCAAATGGGACCTTCAGGCGTTAGGGCTCACGAACCTTGAGTTCGCTGGCGCGGAGGCGGACGAAAGTGATGGCGGCGACAAAAAATAACAGGCTGAAGGCGATCTCGAACCAGGCCAGTACGTCCGGTATCGTGTCCCCGGCCAGGTTGAAGACCCCGGCGGCGAAATAGAACAATGCCATATACGATGCCCAGGTGTGCGTGTAGGTTCGCCCCTGCAGTATGCCCCTGAGCGGGAATAACAGCGGTCCCACCAGCAATAGCAGGGCGATCGATACCGGTATCGGTGTCGGTGGCGCCAGCCAGGTCAGTTGTGCCATCAGCAGCGAGAACAGACCAAAGTAACCGACCAGGGCAGCTACCCTGGCGGCGCGGGTCAGGGGGCGCACAGTTTGCGCGCGGTGTCCGCCAACCGTTGGCCCAGCGCAGTACACAGCGTTTTTTCGTGGCCACTCAAAGGCAGCTTGTTGTCGGCACCGGACAGGTGGCTGGCACCGTACGGCGTTCCACCGCTACGAGTTTCGAGCAGGGCGGGTTCGGTGTAGGGAATACCGACCATCACCATACCGTGGTGCAATAGCGGCAACATCATCGATATCAGTGTCGTTTCCTGGCCACCATGCAGGCTCGCGGTGGATGTGAATACCGCCGCGGGCTTGCCAACCAGCGCTCCCGACAGCCACAGTGCGCTGCTGCCATCGAGAAAATACTTGAGCGGGGCGGCCATGTTGCCAAATCGCGTGGGGCTGCCCAGCGCGAGGCCCGCGCACTCACGCAGATCGTCATGGGTGACGAAAGGTGGGCCGGACTCCGGAATCGCGTCCTCGACCGTTTCGCAGTTTGCTGATACGCGCGGCACCGTACGGATACGGGCGCGCATGCCTGCCACCTGCTCGATGCCCCGGGCCACCTGTCGGGCCATCTGTCCGGTGGCGCCATGCACCGAGTAGTAAAGGACCAGACACTCGGGCATTAGCAGATCTCCGCTACTTGCCCGGGTCGCGATGGTTGCCGGAATATGGTACAGGCCGGATTGTGATGATTGAACATGCTGATATCCTGATCCGGGACCCGTTCGGGGTTCCACCCTTGGCGGTCCGTGGCTGCGGTTCTTGACGCCCCCGATCGGGCGGTGCTAGCGTGCTCTGAAAAGGATTGCGGTGCGCCTGCTACGTCGCGCGGCACAGAGCTTATCAGAACGTTGACCAAAACACTGACATACCTCATCTTCGCTATCTTGCTGCTGGTCGGTTGTGCGGTCGCGCCGGTGCAGGAAATGAGCGACGCCAGACAGGCAATCCAGGCGGCCCAGCATGCCGGGGCCAGTGACTGGCGTTCACCACAACTGGTGCGCGCCAAGGAGTTGCTGAGCCAGGCACAAGGCAGCCTTGAAGCACACGACTACGATCAGGCCAGGGCCCTTGCCCTCGACGCACGAGACAAAGCCATCCGTGCTCGTGAACAGATCGATTCCGGCTCACCGGCCCAGTAAGTCGCACTCCCGGGCACCGGTCTCCCTGCTCAGCGCCGCGATCGCGGTCCGTGCGTTTCTGCTGCTTATCATCCAGCACTTTCTACGTGACCGCTGCCTGCAGGCTGCAGGCGCGCTTTCCTATACAGCGCTACTGTCGCTGGTTCCGCTAACGGCCGTGGTGTTGGGCATATTGTCCGTGTTTCCCGTGTTCGAGCAGGTCACGGAGCAAATCCAGGGCTTCGTGTTCGACAATTTCGTGCCGGCATCGGGCACAGCAGTACAGGAGTATCTGCTCGGTTTTGCGGACAAGGCCAAGAGTCTCACCGCGGCTGGCGTCCTGTTCTTGCTGGTGACCGCGGTGATGATGCTGTCCACCATCAGCGATGCACTGAACGTCATCTGGAAGGTTCGCCAGCGACGCAGGCTGTTGGTCAGGCTGCTGGTGTACTGGGCCTTGCTGACCCTGGGTCCGGTACTGATCGGCGTCAGTCTGGTCGCTACCTCATACATCGTCTCGTTGCCATTGTTCAGCGATGTCGATCTGCCCCGTGTGCGTGGCGCCCTGCTGGCGGTGACTCCGTGGGCCTCGGCGACGCTGGCTTTCATGTTGCTCTACGTCACTGTGCCGGACCGACGAATTGGTATCGTTCACGCCTTGTCCGGTGCCGCCGTGGCCGCATTATTGTTCGAACTGGCCAAGCGCGGCTTTGCTTTCTATGTCACTAATTTTCCGACCTATCAGAATATCTACGGTGCACTGGCTGTCATCCCGATATTCCTGATCTGGATCTATCTGAGCTGGATTGTTGTTCTGCTGGGTGCTGAGTTTACCTATTGCCTGGGTAACTTTCGGCAGCTGCGTGCCGTGGACAGCACCGGGGCCTCGTTCGTACAGGCGTATCGGCTGCTTGGCGTACTCTGGCGCCAACAGCAGGCGGGAGAATCGCTGTCGTTGCAGCGGCTGGCGCGAGCGACTGGTGATGCATCCGGTGTGGATACTGAAAATTTCCTGGAGATCATGCGCAAGGCCAGACTGGTGCATCTCGTCAACGGCGACAACTGGGCTCTGGCTCGCGATCTCGATAACCTCACCCTGGCCGACTTCCATCAAGTGCTGCCATTTGCCCTGCCCCGCGCAGGTCCGCCACAGGACGCAGAGTACCGGGAGGGTGCTTTGCACACGGTTCTGGATAAGGCCCGGCATGCTATGTCGGCACCCATGTCGGTGTCGATGTCAGCACTCTACGCGGAGGATGCTGCGGTTGAGCGCCCGGTTGGAGCGGGTGTATAAAGGCAGATCAGGTTCAGGAGCAGGGAATTCGGAGTGTTGTCAAGGGTTCTGATCGCGATGCTGATGGCGGTATCCATGGCGTCATCCGCAGCCATGCCGGAGTTCGAACTTACCGGGCTCGATGGTGCCACCTACCGGCTCAGCGACTATCGCGGACGCTGGGTTATCGTCAACTATTGGGCAACCTGGTGTCCGCCCTGTGTGGCCGAGATGCCGGAGCTCAGCGAGTTTCATGTCCTGTATCAGGAATCGGGAGTCACGGTGTTGGGTATCAACATGGAGTCTACCGACAACGACAGATTGCAGGAGTTTGTCGACAGCCTGCTGATCGAGTATCCGATCCTGTTGTCGGACGGCAGATCGCCATCCAGCATGCCGCCGATCATCGGGCTGCCCACCACCCTGGTGATCTCGCCGCAGGGTGAAATCGTCGGTACCCGCGTGGGTCCGGTAACCGTGCCGGTGCTGGAGAGCATCATTGCCGAGAA
>CBDVAK010000160.1:0-7664 GCA_965371945.1 uncultured Candidatus Competibacteraceae bacterium | reverse complement strand
CTAAACCCCACGGTAGCTTTGGTATCATGCCCGGCGGGTGGCTTCAACGGTGTTTCTTGCGGCGCGTGGAATATCGGCTGATCACCGGCACAATGTGCTCCAGTGGTATTTTTGCCAGCGTTTGATAGCGCTTGCTGGCTGCACTCAACAGACGATCGACGTCGGGCGCCGAATCGTCGCTGTCACCAATCACCTCCGCGAGCGCGCGAATACCGCCGCACTGCACGCGGAGTTCGCTGGCATGGGGCAGCGTCTGACTTGCAGTGAGGTTATGCAACAGGAACCGGCAGGCCGGCCTCAGGATCTGCAGCCATTGTTCACAGCGCTGCGGACCGGTGGGCCGCTGACAGGCAACGCCCTGGCGTTCGGCGAGGTTGAAATAGTGAGCGTGGTGGCAGCCGGCGCAGCGGTTCAGCAAGGCTTTTTCATAGACACAGCGGATGGGGTTGAGTTCCTGGTACTGGCGCCGGTACTCCTGTTCTTCCATCTTGGCGATGCCTGTTCTGCAACTGTCATGGTCTGACACCGCGCCCACAAGATCAACCGTATTCATTTCGGAGGTGCTGGTAGAAACGCTGAAGGAGGTTCAAACTTCTGTGCCGATGCGGGGACCGGCGAGCGTGATGACAGTGACAGAATACGTTTATGGCGTGCATGCCGTGACCAGCGTGCTGAACAAGAACCCCGGGTCGGTGACAGCGCTTTGGGTTGATCGTGACCGCAATGATCGCAGGTCGGGTGAACTGCTGGAGCTTGCCGTCAAACAGGGAGTCGCTGCCCGGCGGGTGCCCTCAGATCTGCTCGGTGAAAAGTCGCAGGGCGCCCGTCACCAGGGTGTCATGGCGCAGATCGACGGCAACGTATCACGGGATTCGGACTGGCTGTTCAACATGCTGGAGACACTCGCGGGTCCGCCGTTCTTGCTGGTTTTGGACGGGGTCACCGACCCGCACAACCTCGGTGCCTGCCTGCGCAGTGCGGACGCGGCCGGTGTACACGCGGTGATCGTTCCCAAGGACCGCGCCGCGGGGATGACACCGGTGGTGCGCAAGGTCGCCAGCGGCGCCGCCGAGCATCTGCCCCTGGTGCAGGTCACCAATCTTGCCAGGACTCTGACCGAACTGCGATCACTAGGAGTCTGGCTGATTGGTACCGACGACGACGCGGACTGCTCGCTCTACGGCATCGACTTGACCGGTCCGTTGGCGCTGGTCATGGGTGCCGAGGGCAAGGGCATGCGGCGTTTGACCCGGGAAAGTTGTGATCGACTGGTATCCATTCCCATGGCAGGGGTGGTCAGCAGTCTCAATGTTTCCGTGGCCACCGGGGTGGTGCTATTCGAAGCGATCAGGCAGCGGGGTGGTGGAGAAGCCGCGTCGGTTCCATGATGTTTGCACCCGCACGCCACAACCACTAGAATGCCCGGCTCACTTGACTCCTTGCCTCACCGTGACATGCGGGAGGCTGACTCAAACCGTAGGGAGATCTACATCCGATGAGACATTACGAGATTGTTTTTCTCGTGCATCCTGATCAGAGTGATCAGGTGCCCGCCATGATCGAGCGTTACCGGGGCATCGTCGAGGCCGGCGAGGGCAAGGTACATCGACTGGAGGATTGGGGCCGCCGACAGCTGGCCTATCCGATCAACAAGGTTCACAAAGCCCACTACGTGCTCATGAATATCGAGTGCGGTTCTGGCGAGATCGAGGAAATCGAGAGTGCCTTTCGTTTCAATGACGCGGTGATTCGCAATCTGGTGATGCGCACCCGCAAGGCGGTGACCGAGGCATCGCCGCTGGCCCGTACCCGTGACGCCGAGGAAGCGCCCCGGCGTCGTGACAACGACGGGCCCCGTGGCAGGGACAATGCCCCTGATGACAAGGCAACCGAAAAAGTAGCGGCTGAGCCGGCACCCGCCGACAGCATCTGAGCCTTGCCAGGCACTCCTATTTCAGATTGAGGATTCAGTCGATGTCACGTTTTTTTCGCAGAAAGAAGTATTGTCGATTCACTGCCGAGGGTGTCGAGGAGATCGACTACAAAGATCTCGTCACCTTGAAGAACTATGTTACCGAGTCGGGCAAGATCGTGCCGAGCCGCATTACCGGCACCAAGGCACGCTACCAGCGACAGTTGGCGACCGCGGTCAAGCGCGCCCGGTTTCTGGCTCTGCTGCAGTATACCGACCAGCACTAGCCCGCATTTCTCATCAGTGTGCATGAGGATCGCGCAGGGAACACCGATTCGTACGTGGAACGTTAGTCTTGCAAGCAAAAAGGCCCATCCCTGAGTTGAGTACACCGGCAATCGCTTCCGTTGTTGGCGGTTGTCCGCGCCCTGACCGGGGCAGTCCGCGATGAAGGCGCTGGCCGGATTCATCATGAAGGGGCGCATGCAGGCCGCGCTGGTGATCGCCTGTTTTGCGGTGCTGGCTCCGTTGCTGCCACCGGTGGTGGTATTCAGTGGCGCAGGACTGGCGCTGGTGACATTGCGCCGGGGCGCCACCGAGGGCCTGGTGGTACTCGTCCTGGCTGGGGCGGGTGGCGCATTGCTGTCCTGGGCCGCGTTGGGCGCACCACAGCTCATGTTGTTGATGGTGGTGATCAGCTGGCTTCCAACCTGGGCCGCTGCGCTGGTGCTACGGACTAGCGTCTCATTGAGTACCACTCTGCGGGTACTGGCGGTGGTGGCGGCTGTAGCCGTGTTTGCTGCGTTCGCGCTGCTGGGTGATCCCGCTGCCTGGTGGTTGCAACTGCTGCGACAGGCTGCGCCCTTGGTCATCGAGCAGATGGGCGCCGAAATACCTCATGATCTACTGGACCAGCAACTCACGTTGCTGGCGCCCCGTTTTACCGGGGTGCTCGTGTCACAGGCAATCGTGCTGGTGGCCCTGGCGTTGTTCGTGGGACGGTGGTGGCAGGCGCTGCTTTACAACCCGGGTGGGTTTGGGGACGAGTTTCGCAAGCTCAAAATGGGATCCACCTTTGCGCTCGGCACACTGGTGCTGTTCGGTTTGGCGACCTTTGCCGGTCTGGACCTGTTGACCAATCTGGCGATATCGGTATCGGCAGTGTTGGCCATGTTTGGCCTGTCGATCGCACATGCGGCGGTCAAGCGGGTTGGTGCGGGACGGGGTTGGTTGATCGGAATGTATGTTCTGCTGGGCTTGTTCATGTACCCGATGATGACCCTGTTGTCATTGCTTGGGGCGGCCGATGTGTGGCTTGATCTGAGACAAAGACTGGCGTCACGCACCGGTGGTTAGGACCTTGTGATCGCGACGCCTATTTACGGAGATATGCAATGGACGTGATTCTGCTTGAGAAAGTCGAGCATCTGGGTGCTCTGGGTGACCGGGTCAAGGTCAAGCCTGGATTTGCACGCAATTATTTGTTGCCCCAGGGCAAGGCGACCGAAGCCACCGCTGCGAATATCGAGGCGTTCGAGTCGCGGCGGTCGGAACTCGAGAAGGCCGCCGAACAATCCAAAGCTGCGGCCCAGGCGGCGCTTGCGGAACTGAAGGGTGTCACCTTGGCCATTACCGCCAAGGTTGGCACCGAGGGACGTTTGTTCGGTTCGGTAGGGCCGGCCGACCTGGTCGCGGCTGCAGCCAGGCTGGGCGTCACCCTGCGGAAGAGCCAGATCCGCATGGCTGACCTGATCCGCCAGACCGGAGACTATGAAGTCGACCTGCATCTGCACACCGAGGTGGACGGTGTGGTCAAAGTCGAAGTGATCGCTGCCGAATCATAGCGGTTTGCTTGCAGGGGCCGGTTTGATTCTGACATGCTGTCCCCATGAACCGACAGGTCGCCTCCAGAGATTCGGCTACCGAGGCATTGCGTGTTCCCCCTCACTCTGTCGAGGCGGAGCAGGCTGTGCTCGGTGGCTTGATGCTCGACAACAGCGCTTGGGAGACCATAGCCGGGCGGCTTGAGGAGTCGGATTTCTATCGCCCCGAGCACAGGTTGATCTTTGCCTCTGCCCGTAGTTTGACCGAAGCCGGTCAGCCATGCGATCTGGTGACGCTGTCCGAGAACCTGGAGCGCCGCCAGCAGCTTTCTGAAGCGGGCGACATGGCCTACCTCGGCGCTCTGGCCAGGGACACGCCCAGTGCTGCCAATATCGGGGCCTACGCTGATATCGTTCGGGAACGCTCGGTGTTGCGCAAACTCATCGAGGTCGGAACCGGGATCGCCGCCAGCGGCTTTCAGCCCGAAGGTCGCGATGTTCGGGAATTGATTGACGAAGCGGAGCGGCAGGTATTTCGTATCGCCGAACACGGTCGCCGTCATGGCCAGGGTTTTACGGCGATTCGTGAACTGCTCAACCAGGCGGTGGAGCGCATCGACAGGCTGTTCCAGCAGGACAGCCCGATTACCGGAGTTTCGACAGGCTGGGAGGATCTCGATGCCCAGACCGCCGGCTTGCAGCCTGGCGACCTGATCATCATCGCCGGCCGGCCCTCAATGGGCAAGACCACGCTGGCCATGAATATCGCCGAGCACGCAGCTATCAAGGAGCGCATCGGCGTGGCGGTGTTCAGCATGGAGATGCCGGGCGAGCAGTTGGCGATGCGGATGATGTCGTCTCTGGGGCGCATCGACCAATCCCGCATTCGCAACGGCAAGCTGGAAGAGGACGATTGGCCGCGGCTGACTTCCGCGCTGAGTATGCTCAAGGATGCGCCGTTGTTTATCGACGACTCGCCCGCTCTCAGCCCCACCGAGGTTCGTGCCCGGGCACGACGCCTCAAGCGCGAAAACGACGACCTTGGATTGATTGTGGTCGACTACCTGCAGTTGATGCAGGTCCCGGGTAACTCCGAGAACAGAACCGCGGAAATCTCTCAAATTTCCCGTTCCCTCAAAGCATTGGCGCGTGAACTTGAAGTGCCAGTATTGGCCCTTTCACAGCTCAATCGCAGTCTGGAACAGCGCACCAACAAACGCCCGATCAACTCCGATCTTCGCGAGTCGGGTGCTCTCGAACAGGACGCCGACCTGATCGCCTTTATCTACCGGGATGAGGTCTACCATCCGGACAGCAACGACAAGGGCATCGCGGAAGTGATCATCGGCAAGCAGCGCAATGGTCCCACCGGGACCATCAAGTTGACCTTTCTCGGCCAATATACCCGTTTCGAGAATCACACCCCCGACAGCTACATGTAGCTGTCGCGACCGGCCATCTCCACGAGCGACCATGTCAGCCACGGCGATCATCGACACGGCGGCGCTGCGCCACAATCTCGAGGTGGCGCGCAGGGCGGGTGAAGACAGCCGCATGATGGCGGTGATCAAGGCCAACGCCTACGGGCACGGGCTGCTGGATGTGGCTCACGCGTTGGACCGGGCCGACGGCTTTGCGGTGGCGAGGGTGGATGAGGCGTTGTCGCTACGCAGCAGGGGTATCGACAAGCCGATACTGGTTCTGGGCGGCTACAACGACCGACCCGAGCTGGAACAACTGGCCGCTCAGCGCATCGACACCGTGATTCACGATCCTGCCCAACTGGATATGCTGCAGGGGGCGACGCCGCCACAACCGCTCAAGGTCTGGCTGAAGCTCGATAGCGGCATGCATCGCCTGGGGTTTGACCCACGCCAATGCGCCCAGCTTGTACAGTATCTGGATGAATGTTCCGCGGTGGCGCCCGCCGTGCGGCTGATGACACATCTGGCCAACGCGGACGATCGTGGGGATTCTTACACGGCACTACAGATGCAGCGTTTCGAAGCCGCGACCGCGGGCTACGCGCTGGAACGTTCGGTGGTCAATTCGGCCGGGTTGCTGGGTTGCGGTGCGGCCGGCGGGCAGTGGTCGCGCCCGGGAATCATGCTATACGGCTGCTCGCCGTTTCCGGAACACCATGGTGTGGAGCTGGGTCTGCGCCCGGTGATGACGTTGCGAACCCGTCTGATTGCCACTCGCTGGCTGGACGACGGTGAGCCGGTGGGTTACGGGGGGATCTGGCGCAGTCGGGGGCGGCGACGTGTCGGTGTTGCCGCCATCGGCTATGGCGACGGTTACCCAAGGGTGCTGGTGGCCCCGGCGCAGGCATTGGTAAACGATCGTCGGGCACCGCTCGTGGGGCGGGTTTCCATGGATACCCTGTGTCTGGACATTACGGATTTGCAGGAGGCGGAGGTTGGTGCGGAGGTGACTTTATGGGGAGCAGGATTGCCGGTGGAGGAATTGGCGCGGGCGGCTGGCACCATACCCTATGAGCTGTTGTGCCGGGTGCAGTCCAGGGTTCGCAGGGTAGAGCGCTGAACAAGTCCGGCGCGGAGTAACGGAATATGGCGCGGGCCAGCACGGTCTATGTCTGCAGTGAATGCGGAGGCAGCCAGCACAAGTGGGCTGGTCAATGTGCCGATTGCGGCGCCTGGAACAGCTTGCTGGAACAGGCCGGGGCAATCACCACAGCCCGTTCCGGGCGTTTCGCCGGCTATGCCGGTGATGGCGCCGGCAATGTGGTCCAGCGGCTCGCCGATGTGGTGGTCGAAGACGAGATCCGGGTGGGTACCGGCATCACCGAACTGGATCGTGCGCTCGGTGGTGGGTTGGTGGCTGGTTCCGTGGTACTGATCGGTGGTGACCCGGGAATCGGTAAATCGACCATCCTGCTACAGGCCTTGGCCAGCCTCGGCGAACGGCTGTCATCACTGTATGTCAGCGGTGAGGAGTCTGCGCAGCAGGTCAGTTTGCGGGCCCAGAGACTGGGTCTGGACCGGGGTGTCCTGAGGCTGTTGGCGGAGACCTGCGTCGAACGGGTGATCTCGGTGGCGGACAAGGAGTCACCCCGGTTGCTGGTGGTGGACTCAATCCAGACCATGTTTACCGAAACCCTGCAATCCGCCCCGGGTTCAGTTGCGCAGGTTCGGGACTGCGCCGCGCAACTGGTGCGGTTTGCAAAGCGCAGCGGCACCACCGTGATGCTGGTGGGGCACGTGACCAAGGAAGGGCAGATCGCCGGGCCGCGGGTGCTGGAACACATGGTGGACACCGTGCTGTATTTCGAGGGCGATGCCGGGAGTCGGTTTCGGGCCATGCGTGCGGTGAAGAACCGCTTCGGCCCGGTCAACGAGCTCGGTATATTTGCCATGACCGAGCGCGGGCTCAAGGGTATCAGCAATCCCTCCGCGATTTTTCTTTCACGCCACGGCGAACCTGCACCCGGTAGTGTGGTGATGGTGACTCGGGAGGGCACCAGACCGTTGCTGGTGGAGATCCAGTCGCTGGTGGACCAGAGCCCGCTCAACAACCCCCGTCGCGTGACCGTGGGGCTCGAGCAAAACCGGCTGGCGATGCTGTTGGCCGTCCTGCATCGCCACGCCGGATTGTCGATGTACGATCAGGATGTTTTCGTCAACGCGGTTGGCGGTGTGCGGATCGTGGAACCAGCGGCCGATCTGGCGGTGCTGATGTCGGTGATATCCAGTTTCAGGGACCGTGCCCTGCCGGAGTCGATGGTGATCTTCGGCGAGGTGGGCCTCGCCGGGGAGATCAGACCGGTTCCCAGTGGTGAGGACCGGCTCAGGGAAGCTGCCAAACACGGTTTCAGCAAGGCGATCGTGCCGGGCGCGAACGTCCCGCGGGGCCGTACCATCGAAGGCCTGGAGATCAATCCGTTGCACCGGGTGTCCGAGTTGCTGGAT
>CBDVAK010000159.1:0-7694 GCA_965371945.1 uncultured Candidatus Competibacteraceae bacterium | reverse complement strand
ACAGGAGTCGAACCCGCGACCTGCTGATTACAAATCAGCTGCTCTACCAACTGAGCTACGCCAGCCCACCTGCGGAACCGGCAGATATTAGACAAGCGCGGAGACGCTGTAAAGGGCAATTTCAGCTTTCGGACTTGGCGGGGTGCAGTGGGGTCTGCACTGCCTTGTATACCCGTCGCGCGCAGGTTTTCGGGACAGTGGTGCGCCCGGGCTGTTCAGGCCAAGGTGCAACCGGTATAGCGCAGCGGCAATCTCCGGACTGGGGCCTGGCCACCCGACAGCGGCGTTCGCACCGCTGGCTACCGAGGCGTTGCAGCGGCCCGACGTACCCGCACGATGACCTCGATACCACGCACCTCGGTACCGGAAGGCAGGGCCGGCAAACCCTCGATGCGCAGCAGATTGCGGTCGACGTCGGTCAGCGTACCGTCGTCTTCGTTGTAGATATGATGGTGGTCATCGGTATTCGAGTCATAAAACACACGCTGCGGATCGACGATGACCTCGCGGATCAAACCGAGCCGCGCCAATAACCCCAGTGTGTTGTAGACAGTCGCCTTGGACACCGCATGACCCCGCTCGCGGGCCATTCTCAACACCTGATCGGCACACAAATGTTGTTCACGTTCCATCATGATCCCGGCCAGCAGCAACCGCTGGCGGGTACAACGCACACCGGCGAACTCGAGTTGATCGCGCAGTGTTGCGGATTCGGCGTCCGTGACGAGAGCATCCATGGCCGGATTATACCTGATCCCATGGACTCTGGTTGTATACCCACGGCACACCGGTTTTCGGCCTCCATCGCACGCGCTCAAAACCGAAAACCGGCATGCCGCGGGTATATACCTGAGGAATCCGGCAGGAAGGGCGCGGGATCCAGCAACGGTGGCTGACCGGTGATCATATCCAGCAGCAGATGCGCGGCGCCCAATCCCAGCAATAAACCATCGCCGTCGTGACCACAATTGAGAAACAGCCCCGGCAGCTCGGGATGTTCGCCAACGCAGGGCAAACCACTGGTGGTGGTGGCCAACTGCAACCGCCAGTGGCTGCGGAGCCGAAAACCCGCAAGTGACGGCATCATGTGCAGCGCAGCATCCAGGGGAGTCTCCGCCACTCGGTCTTCGCCGGTCACCAACACCTCGCCGGACCCCAACGGCATCACGCAGCAGTCGTCCTGGACCATGGCCGGCCCGCACGATGCACTGTCGCCACTCATCAATAGGGCACGAACCTGCCGCGCGCCGAGATCCAGCGGTGTCCGCAAGACTTTCAGCAACTCCCGACTCGACACGCCACAGGCCAGAACCACCAACTCGGCAGCCACGATTCCCTGCGCTGTAACGGCCCCACCGATACCCTGCGAGCGACGCAGCAAACCGCAAACCCTGGTTTGTTCGCGGATCTCCACACCCTGCTTGAGCAATGCCTGGCGCAGGCCCTGCTGCAATGCGGCGCGGTTGACGCGTACCACATCGGCGAGAAAGATGGCGGTCTCGGAGCGCACATCGATACCGGGGGAACACCGCCCGATGGTGCTGCCATGCAGACAGTCCGCCTCGATCTGCAGGCGCTCGGACCAGTCCATCGCGGTATCGACGTCAGCCGGATCCAGCACCAGCAACCCGCTTTGCACCCATTCCGGATCGATCCCCGTGTAGCGGCCCAGGCTGTCCAGGAATTCTGGATAATTGCGTTCACTCCAGAGCGCGAGCTCAACCAACGGCTCCGGCACCCGCCAGGGATATCGCAACGACAGCAGGCTGGCGGGTACCATAGGGGCGGCATCGGCCAGGGAGCCGCGCTCCAGCACCACCACTTCGGCCCCCGCGGTCGCCAGTACCGATGCAGACAACAACCCGACCACGCCGGCACCAACAATTACGCAATCCGCCATAAACGATTCCGGGCTTCCTTATAGAGTGGCGGCCGCCTCGCGCAGCTCCTTGGGCAGGGCGAAAGAGATATGCTCCTCGCGCCCGCTGCATTCACTGACGGTATTCACACCCAAGCTGCGCAAGTGATCGACCACCTGCTGCACCAGCACCTCGGGTGCCGAGGCACCGGCGGTGACCCCGACACGGTCGAGCCCCTGCAGCCAGCCCGCCTCGATGTCCTCCGGCCCGTCGATCAGATAGGCTCTGGGGCCCTGCTTTTCGGCCAGCTCCCGCAGCCGGTTGGAGTTGGAACTGCTGATCGAACCCACCACCAACATCAGCTCGACCTGTGCGGCCAGCGTCCGAACCGCGTCCTGTCGATTCTGGGTGGCATAACAGATATCGTCGATGCGCGGGCCCTGAATGGCAGGAAAACGCCGCCGCAACGCATCGACAATCGCCCGGGTGTCGTCAACCGAAAGCGTGGTCTGGGTGACATAGAACAGCGACTCGGGGCTGGCCACTCGCAGCTGATCGACATCAGCCACAGTCTGCACCAGATAGATGCGCCCGCCATGGCGGAGGTCGTACTGGCCCATGGTACCTTCCACCTCAGGGTGGCCGGCATGACCGATCAGCACGGCCTCATGGCCGGCCCGACTGTATCGGGCCACCTCCATGTGCACCTTGGTCACCAGTGGGCAGGTGGCGTCGAAAATTTTCAAGCCCCTGCTTTCCGCCTCTTCGCGCACCGCAACCGCAACGCCATGGGCGCTGAAAATGACGGTCGCGCCCACCGGCACTTCATCGAGTGTATCGACGAATACCGCCCCCCGGGAGCGTAGGCCTTCAACCACATGGCGGTTGTGCACCACCTCGTGGCGTACGTAGATCGGGGCACCGAGCAAGGCCAGGGCACGGTCGACGATGGCGATGGCACGATCGACACCGGCGCAGAATCCGCGCGGATTAGCCAGCAGCACTTCCATCTTGGTTTCCTTCGCTGATGTTTCCTTCGCCGGGGCGTACTTCCAGAACTTCGAATTCCATCACGATTTCGCGACCGGCCATGGGATGATTAAAGTCAATCGTAACGGTTTCCGCGTCGCAGACCACCACGCGCCCGGGCAGTGAATGCCCTTCGGGATCGTGAAACGACAATATCAACCCTGGCTGCAGCATGTCGAGGTCCTTGAATTCGGCTCGCGGCAGATCGTGCAACAGAGATTCATCCCGATCACCAAACCCGGTCCCGGCGGCCAGACACACTTCGACCGCCGGCCCCACGCAGTGCCCGTACAGGCCTGCTTCCAGACCGGCCGACAAAGTGCCATCGCCCACCACGAAGCGCAATGGCTCATCCTCGAACGTCGACTCCGCCACGAAACCATCGGCGAGACGCAGGCGCAAATGCAGCGTGACCCCCACGCCGGGCGCTATCGGTTCACTCACCGGCCCGGGTCTGGCGGCGCCCGGCCAACAAGGCGTCCAGGACCATCAAAACGGCACCGACGGTAATCGCGGCGTCGGCGACATTGAACGCGGGCCAATGCCAGCCAGCGTAATAGAAATCGAGAAAATCAGTGACCCTGCCTTGCCACAGCCGGTCGATCAGGTTGCCGATCGCGCCACCGAGTATGAGTGCCAGCCCGACCGCCGCGAGCCGTTCCCCGGCCTGCAGCCGCCGCATCCAGACCACCATCACCACGCTGATCACCAGGGCCAACCCGGACAGCAGCCAGCGTTGCCAGCCGCCGGCGGCAGCCAGCAGACTGAAGGCGGCCCCTTCGTTGAACATCAGCGTCAGGTTGAACATCGGCGCGACCGGTTGCGCGCGATAAGGCGGCAACCAGGTCAGTGCCGCCCATTTGCTGAGCTGATCCAGCGCCAATACCAGACCCGACAACCACAACCAACGCAACATGATCGATCCCGGGCTCAGGCGAAACGACGAGTCTCGCCCGGACCCTCGACGTTGGCCACGCAGCGGGCGCATAGCTGCGGATGCTGTGAGTCGGCGCCGACATCCTCACGCAGATGCCAGCAACGCACGCACTTTTGATGAACACTGGGTGTGACCACCACCCACAGTTCGTCGCCGGTAGACAAGGTCACATGGCGGCCGCGCTCGCCCAGTTCAGTCTCCCGGTGGATGCGCGCGTCCGAGGTGATCAGCACAAACCGCAGTTCATCCTGCAGACCCGCGAGCTGGTCGTGAATCTCGCAACCACAGTACAGATCCACCTCCGCATCCAGCGACGAACCGATGCCTCCCGCGGCCCGCAGGCTCTCGAGTTCCTTGCTGACCGCCTGCCGGACTTCGATGACGCGGTCCCAGAACGGCCGGTCCAGCGGCTGGTCGTGATCCAGTTCGAACAAGTGCGTATACCATGTCTCCAGCAATACCGAGTCGCCGCGCGTGCCGGGCATGTGTTCCCAGATCTCGTCAGCGCTAAAGCTCAGCACCGGCGCAAACCAGCGCACCATAGCTTCCAGCACGTGATACATGGCGGTTTGCGCCGAACGCCTGGCCAAGCAGTCGGTGCGGGTCGTGTATTGGCGATCCTTGATGATATCGAGGAAAAAACCACCCATATCGAGCGCACAGAAATTGTGAACCTTCTGGTACACGAGGTGGAACAGATAGTCCTGGTATGCCTGTATCACTTCGGCCTGCAACAGCGACGCGCGATCCACCGCCCAACGATCCAGCGGCAGCATCTGCGCGGGGCTCAGCAGCTCGGTGGCAGGATCGAAGCCGTTGAGATTGGCCAGCAGAAATCGTGCGGTGTTGCGCAGCCGCCGGTAGGAATCGGAGATCCGCCTGAGGATTTCATCGGACACCGTCATCTCGCCACGGTAATCGGTGGCCACCACCCACAACCTCAGGATGTCGGCGCCCAGCTTGTTGACAACCTCCTGGGGAGCGACGGTATTGCCTTTCGACTTGGACATTTTCATGCCCTGCGCATCGACCGTGAAACCGTGGGTCAGGCAACCTAGGTAGGGGGCCGTGCCGTGCATCGCCACCGACGACAACAGCGAGGAATGAAACCACCCGCGGTGCTGATCGGAACCCTCCAGATAGAGGTCGGCCGGAAACTGCAGTTCGGGACGCTGTTCGAGTACCGAAAAATGCGTGGTTCCCGAGTCGAACCAGACATCCAGGGTATCGTTCAATTTGATGTAGTCGGGCGCATCCGCACCCAGCAGCTGCTCGGGCTCGAGATCGAACCAGGCATCGACACCCTCGCGTTCGACCAGCCCCGCCACCTGCTCGATCAACTCCGCGCTACGGGGATGCAGTTTCTCACTGTCACGGTGCATGAACAGCGGGATCGGCACACCCCAGTATCGCTGCCGGGAGATGCACCAGTCCGGCCGGTTGGCGATCATGCCCCGGATCCGTGCCTCGCCCCATTCCGGGGTCCAGGAGACATTGCCGATCTCGCGCAAGGCCGCCTCGCGCAGTCCCTGGTTCTCCATGGATATGAACCACTGCGGTGTGGCCCGGAATATCACCGGTGTCTTGTGGCGCCAGCAATGCGGGTAGGAATGCTGCAGACGTTGTTCCCGGACCAGCACGCCGCGCGCCTTGAGCACCTCCACCACGTGGTCGTTGGCTTCCAGCACGTGCTCACCGGCGAACAGCTCGGTACCGGGGCGAAAGCAGCCTTCGTCATCGACCGGATTGTTGACCGGCAAGCCGTAGCGCATACCCACTGCATAGTCGTCCTGGCCATGCGCGGGCGCTGTGTGCACGGCGCCGGTACCTGCTTCCAGGGTGACATAATCGCCCAGCACCACCGGTACTTCCTTGTCGTAGATGGGATGGCGTAACAGCAGACCCTCGAGTTCGCGACCCCGGCAGTCGGCCAACACCTGATATTCGCTCACATCCCAGCGCAGCATCACGTCCTTGAGCAGATCGTCGGCGACCAGCAGCCGCTCGCGACCGTGCTCGCCGTTGACCTGCACCATCACATAGCGCAGCTCCGGGTGGAGCGCCACCGCCTCGTTGGCGGGCAGCGTCCACGGCGTGGTGGTCCAGATCACCACCGACATCGGCCCCTCGCCTTCGATGCCCTCGGGATGCTGGCAGCGCGCCAGCAGCGCCTCCTCGTCGCTGACCGCGAACCGCACATCGATCGAGGCAGAGGATTTATCGTGATATTCCACCTCCGCCTCGGCCAACGACGAGCCGCAGTCGAAGCACCAGTAGACCGGTTTCGATCCCCGTTCGAGATGGCCGTTGGCGATGACCCGGCCCAACGCCCGGATGATGTCAGCCTCGGTGCTGAAATCCATGGTGCGATAGGGGTTGTCCCAATCGCCGATCACGCCCAGGCGTTCAAAATCAACCCGCTGCAACTGAATCTGCTCAGCGGCGAAATTCCGGCACGCCTTGCGGAATTCACGCAGTCCGACCTCGACCCCGGCCTTGCCGATGCGCTTTTCGACCTGGTGCTCGATCGGCAGACCGTGGCAATCCCAACCCGGCACATAGGGGGCGTCACAACCGTCCAGGGTACGTGCCTTGACGATGACGTCCTTGAGCACTTTGTTGACCGCGTGACCGATATGGATGACACCGTTGGCGTAGGGTGGGCCATCGTGCAGTATAAACTTACGCTGCCCGGCGCGGGCCTCCCGCAGCCTGGCGTAGAGCCCCATCCGCTGCCAGCGTTGCAGCATCGCCGGCTCGCGTTTGGCCAGGTTGCCACGCATGGGAAAACCGGTCTTGGGCAAATTCAGAGTGTGCTTGTAATCGGCCACTTGCTACCTCGAGTCCTGTATCTTGCCGAGCCCTGTGGATGCCAGGGCTGTTGCTACATCCCGTTCGATCTGATCGCGCAGTGCCTGCAATGAATCGAACTTGCGCTCGTCGCGCAAACGCGATTCGAACGCCACCGTCAGATGCCGACCATAGAGGTCGCCGTCGAATCCCAACAGGTGGACCTCCAGTTGGTGCCGCACCCCACCCACGGTAGGCCGGTGCCCCACGTTGGCCACCCCCGCCAGTGACCGTGGGCCAATGCCATCGACGCTGACCAGGAAAACCCCTCGCAACGGCGACACCCGGCGATGAAGCGCAATATTGGCGGTGGGAAAACCCAGCGTGCGGCCGCGCTCATCGCCATGCACCACACGCCCGCAAATTCGATATCGACGACCCAACAGCCGCCGGGCCTGCTCCAGGTGTCCGTCGGCCAGCGCCTCCCGCACCCGCGTACTGCTGACACGAGCCCCGTCCACCGACACAGTCGGCGTGTCCTCGACCACAAAGCCGTGTGCGTCGCCAGCTGCCCGCAACGTAGCAAAGTCACCGGTACGACCGGCGCCAAAGCGAAAATCATCACCCACCGCCAAGTAGCGCACACCCAGCCCCTCGACCAACACCCGGCGCACGAAATCCCCGGCCGGCATGGCAGCCAGTTCGGCGCCGAAACGCAGACATTGCACACGGTCGATGCCGCACTCGGCCAGCACCGCCAGCTTCTCCCGCAACCGGGTCAGACGCGCGGGCGCCCGCGCCGGTGCAAAGTATTCCGCGGACTGCGGCTCGAATATCACCACCATCGCGGGCAGGCGCCATTGCCGCGCCCGCTCCCGCAGCCGCGTGAAAATTGCCTGATGGCCCAGGTGGACACCATCGAAGTTGCCGATGGTGGCCACACAGCCATGGTGGACGGCGCGCAGATTGTGCCAACCGCGATTCAGTTGCATCCGGGGCTTGTAATCGAATTGCCGGGAGCTGATCAGGGATCAGCCACAGAATAGGTTAGCCTACAGGATTTCGGCAAAGTAGTGCGC
>CBDVAK010000158.1:0-7718 GCA_965371945.1 uncultured Candidatus Competibacteraceae bacterium | reverse complement strand
AACGTGACCAGCCTCGGTCAGGTTGAGACCGGTACCCCCTGCCTTGAGCGAGAGTATGAAGAACGGTGGTCCGCCTTCATGCTGAAACTGATCCACCAGCTTCTTGCGCCGGCCAACCCCGGTACCGCCATGGAGAGCCAGCCCCGGCCGACCGAATAACCCGGCCAGGAAAGATGCAAGCGGCTCGATGATCTCCCGGAACTGCGTGAAGACCAGCATCTTTTCCTGGCGCGCGGCGATCTCCTCGCATACTTCCGCCAAACGGACGAACTTGCCGCTCGCCTCCGGGCTGTAACGACCATCTCCGGAGTACTGCGATGGATGATTGCAGATCTGTTTCAGGCGCAGCAGACAGGAAAGCACCAGACCCCGCCGTTTCATGCCGTCCAGAGCCTGCAGCGATGCGGCGAGTTCGTGGACCACGTTCTGGTACAGGGCGGCCTGGCTCCGCGTGAGACCGCAGTATGTCTGCACTTCGGTTTTGTCCGGTAAATCGGAGATAATCGACCGGTCGGTCTTCAGACGCCGCAATATGTAAGGTTGCACCAGATTGCGCAGCGGTGCGTATGGGTTGGTCTGCCGCTGTGACAATGATTTCAGGAAACCCTTGAAGCGAGTGCTGGAACCCAGCAGTCCCGGGCACAAAAAGTCGAACAGCGACCACAGATCCCCAAGCCGATTTTCGATCGGCGTTCCGGTCAGGACGATCCGGGAACCCGCCCTGAGTTTCTTCACCGCCCTGGTCTGCCGTGCTGCCGGGTTCTTGACGGCTTGCGCTTCGTCCAGTACCACCAACTGCCAGGAGCGATCCATGAGCCAGGACTGGCGTAGCAGGGTCCCGTAAGTGGTCAGGACCAGATCCACACCAGCCCACGCAGCTTCGCCGCCCGTCGCCATGGTCTGAATCGTTGATTTGTCTGTCATCGCCGCATGCACATAGCAAGCGCGTAACGAAGGCGCGAAGCGTTCCAGCTCTGTCTTCCAGTTGCCGAGCAAAGACGCTGGCAACACCAGCAATGACGGCTTGTCGATACCGTGTTTCTTTTGTACCAGCAATAGTGAAATAACCTGTATCGTCTTGCCCAGCCCCATGTCGTCGGCCAGACAAGCCCCCAGTCCCAGACGTGACATCAGCCAGAGCCAACTAACGCCGACCTGTTGATAGGGACGCAGGGTGGCCTTGAGCATGTTACCGGGCCTGGCGGCCTGTATTGCCTCT
This sequence comes from uncultured Candidatus Competibacteraceae bacterium, assembly GCA_965371945.1. Taxonomy (GTDB): domain Bacteria; phylum Pseudomonadota; class Gammaproteobacteria; order Competibacterales; family JAHEDQ01; genus CBDVAK01. The sequence continues at coordinate 6,499 of CBDVAK010000158.1, read as the reverse complement.
GGTGTCCGCAACTCCTCGAGCATCGACTCCAGCCACTGGCCCGGCCGCACCCGGGACCACTCCAGATGCGTTGCTTCGCTGTCGGAATGGGTCAGATCCTCCGATGCCCCAGCCAGCAGGCGCATTCCCTCCACAAATGAAATGCCCTCTCGGGCGACCCCGGCTTCGACCTTTTTCCAGTGCGCCAGCGCCTCTGCCAATCGCTCCCCGTTGGCCTCGATCCATTGCCCCTTGAGGAACACCAGCCCTTCACCCGCCTGCAGCAACTGCTGCCATTCGGACTCGCTAAGGGACTCGTCGCCCAGCGCGATATCGAGCTTGAATTCCAGCAGCGAGTCCGTGCCTAAACGCTTCTTCGCGTGGTCGCCAATGGTGACTGCCACACGGGGCCGGGCCCGCTTTTTCCACCAGTCTGGCATGCGGACGTGGATGCCGGAATGCTCATATAGCGGTATTTGGGTCAGAAACTCGTAGGCTTCCGCCGGGGTCCATGCCAGCGGGTGATACAGATCCCCGGTCTCCACCAGATCGCGCACCAGGTCGCTGGATTCACTGGCCCGTTGCACCGGCGACAGGAGGCGGATCAGGGCTTTCTTGTCCTTGGCGCCCGCGTACTCCTGCAAAGCCCTGTGCAAAGGCTGGTGGACAACCCGGCCCTGGCCGGAAACCTCCGTCGCATAAGTGGCCATGAAGGCGAACGGATACTCGGTATCGCTTTTGTTTTCCGCCAGATGAAAACAGACCCGGCCCACCTGATGCCACTGTGGCGCCCGTTTCTCCAGCAGCACGCCCAGGCCCCCGTGGTGCCGAATCTGCGCGCATACCCAATCATCGAGCTGCAGCCAGGTTGCCGCCAATACCTGCCGTGAAAGGTACTCGCCGCCGCGCATCGGCGGAGCATTGGCGAGCAAATCCCCGGCAGCTGCGTCAGACAGGGGCTCGACGGGGTCGGGGTGTGCCGGGTCAGGCGGAGTCAGCTGACATCGCTGACTCAGATATCGGGTGGCGAAAGCACGCCAGTGAACCAGGGTCGGAGACATACCCGTAGCGCTCCCGGCAACCGCCAGGGCAAACAGGCCATCTCCGGTATCACGATCAAACGCTGCGGCGATCCCGGCGTTCCGGGTACTGCTGCCGGCATCACCAGCAGCTTCCGTCGGGGAGCAATGCAGATGCCCTGAAGGCAGAACACCGATCTCGAGCATCATCGACAACTCAACCGTTGGCCAGGGTTTTTCTAAGTCGCCGATTTCAGCTGCAGCGCGGACTGCAACTGCTGCAGGTGTTGCAACGCAGTCTCGAAGTCGTAGCCCTCCACCGCCTCACCGAGGCTGCGCACCAGGGCGCTCTGATCGGCCATGAGCGGGTGATTTTGCAGTTCCCCCATCAATTCAACCGCCTCGCCATCGTCCTCCTCCAGCAGCCCCTGCAAACGACTCAGGACGGAATCGAGGTCCGGGCCGCTCACGGCGGTGCCGGCCGGCACACCCGGGGCACTGCTCAATACGGCCAGTCCGTCCAGTACCGTGCGCAACTCGATCACGGTGTCCCGGAACAATGCGTCGATCTGGTCGTCCGGACGACCTTCCCGGCAGGCACGTTCCAGGTCAGCGGCTGAATGTTGTATCCGTTTGGCGGCAAGATTGCCCGCCACGCCTTTCAGGGTGTGGGCATATCGTTCGGCAGAGGCTTTGTCGCCTGCTGATCTGGCAGCAGCGAACTGATCGGCGAACCCAGCTTCGCGATCGCGAAAGCTGCGCAGCAGGCGCAGATAAAGCACCCGGTTACCCTGCACGATGTTGAGGCCGGCCTCGACGTCGACCCCCGGCAGATCCGGCACCGTCACTTCGGTGGGTGAGCCGGTGTCGGCTGGTGGCTTGAAATCGCGAAATGGTTCCGCGGGGGTGATCCACTTGGCCATGGTGGCGAACATTTCGCGCACATCGATGGGTTTGCCGATGTGATCGTTCATGCCCGCGGCAACGGCTTTCTCCAGATCGCCGGCCATGACATTGGCGGTCATGGCGATGACCGGCAGATCGCGCAGATCGTCGCGTTCACGAATGGCACGGGTTGCGGTATAACCGTCCATGACCGGCATTTGCACGTCCATCAGTACGCCGTCGAAGGACTCGCCGCTGTCGAGCATGTCCAGCGCGGCCTGGCCGTTGTCGGCCACCTTCGCGGTGATCCCACCATTGGCCAACAACTCCAGCGCCAGCTCCTGATTGAGTTCGTTGTCTTCCACCAGCAGCACATGAGCGCCGCGCAGCTTGTTGCCAGCCTCGCCCTGCGGATCGAGCCGGCTGGTGGTCCGTTCGGGCCCGGCGTGTTCCTGGCCCAGGGCATCGGCGATGGCATCGAACAGGGCATTGGCGGTCACCGGTTTGGTCAGCACCGACTCCAGCCGCACCCCTTTTCCATCCGCCGCACGCATGGCGTCATCGCGGCCGAAGGCGGTCACCATGATGGCCGCTGGCGGCGGCGTGCGGGTATGTTCCTGTCGAATCTGCTGTATGCAGGACACGCCGTCCATCCCGGGCATGTGCCAATCCATGAGCACGACCTGGTAAGGATTCTCCGCGGCCTCGGACTCGGCAATACGAGCCAGGGCCGAAGGGCCGTCGGCAACGACGTCCACGCCCATGCCGAGGTGGGACACCATGGCGCTCAGAATCTCCCTGGAGGTGGCGTTGTCGTCCACCACCAGCGCGCGCAGCCCATCCAGCGTATCCGGGCCGATGACCGGCCCGATTGTGGGCGTTGTCTGCAACCCAAAGTGTACGGTGAAACTGAAGGTGCTACCGACACCGGGCGTGCTGTCAACCTGAATCTCGCCGCCCATCAACTCGATCAAACGCTTGGAGATGGACAAGCCCAGACCGGTACCACCGTATTTGCGGGTCGTGGACGAATCGGCCTGACTGAACGGTCGAAACAGGTTGGCCTGCTGTTCAGCGCTCATGCCGATACCGGTATCACGCACCTCGAACCGCAGAACGCTCGCATGAGGTTCGCAGGATTGCTCCCGGACCGTTACCACGACCTCGCCGGATTCAGTGAATTTGACGGCATTGTTACACAGATTGACCAGTACCTGACCCAGACGAAGCGGGTCGCCGATCAGCTCCTTAGGCACGTCAGGGTCGGAGTCGAACATCAGCTCCACGCCCTTATGCTCGGCGGTTAAACCTACCAGGCTGGCGAGATTATCGAGCACCGTATCCAGTCGAAAGTCCACCGCCTCGACCTCGAGCTTGCCGGCCTCGATTTTCGAGAAATCAAGAATATCGTTGATGATACCGAGCAGGGCTTTGGCCGAACCGTGTACCTTTTCAACATAGTTTCGCTGTTTGCGGTCCAGTTCGGTCCCGAGCGCCAGGTGCGACATGCCGATGATGGCGTTCATCGGGGTGCGAATCTCATGGCTCATGTTGGCCAGAAAATCGGATTTCGCACGGGTTGCCTGCTCGGCGACTTCCTTGGCTGAGGCCAGTTCCTGGGTAAGCTTCTTGAGCGGACTCACATCGTAAAACCAACCCAGCCGGGCCGGCTTGTTATCGAACCGAGTGGCGCTGAAAGTGGCCAAGGTGTCCACAGAGCCGCCGTGTGGAGCCACGAACGCCAGCTCCATATCGCGCACCGTGCCCTTTTCGGCGAGCCGTCTCGAAACGGTTTCACGCTGCCGCGGGTCGGCATAGGCATCGGTCACTGGTTGTCCCAGATCGATGACCATCATCTCGGTGAGCCGTTGGTTGTGATAGCGCAGTATCCCGTCCACCGTAATACCGAATCCGATGGGGCTGGCATCCAGAATGTCGCGCAGCCGTTGCTCGCGTTCCACGACGGCATCCTGCGTTTCCTTGAGCAAAGTGATGTCACTGATCGAACCGCTGGTCCGGTAGGCATGGCCGTGCTCATCACGCAACGATCTGGCGCGGCCTCTTATCCAGATGTCACGCCCATCTTTGGTGCGCATCCGGTATTCCATATCATAAGGGACATCCTGGTCCAGATGCCGGCGGAATGCCGCCAGCACACGGTCACGGTCGTCGGGGTGCAGGTGTCGGGTCCAGGAGTCCATCGAGGCGGGCAACTGCCCGGGCTCGTAGCCCAGCATTTCGGCATAGCGCGGCGAAAACCACAGTTCGTCGGCAGCCACTTTGTAGTCCCACAAGGCATCGCCGGTGCCTGCCACCGAAAGCTCGAGCCGTTCCCTGGTTTCCTCCAGGGCTTCGGTGCGGTCCCGCACCAGTCCCTCGAGATCTTCCGAGAGCCGGACCTGCCTGGCCAGTGCCTTTTGCATCTCTCTGGCATAGGATGCGCCGATCAGCGCCAGCAGCAGAAACATGGCGAGCACGGTGTAGCGCATGGCACCCGCAAGCAGATCAGCCTGAGCTGACCGCTCCTGGCTCTCTTGGATCATCTCCCGCAAGGCTGCGGATAATTTCGCCCTGTAAATACCTTTCTGGCGGCTGAAAGCGGGCGCCGTGACCAAGGCCAGGGCCGCGTCCCAGCGTTCCTCCTCGATCAAGGCGATGGCCTGTTCCTCGGTGGCTTCGATCTGGCTTTGCGCCGCTGCCGCGCTGTCGAGGATCGTGCGGACATCGCCACTGCCGAGCAGATCGAGATTCTCGTCGAGCAGATCGTACTTGGAGTCCAGGAAATCCCGATAATTGAGCAGATACCGATTCGACCGCAAACTGGCGGCGAGACGCACAGCCGTGGTGGCGCTGCCATCGGCATTGAGTATGCGCTCGGCGTTGACCGTCAGCGTATGGAACCGATCGGCACCTTCCTTGAGCGCCGTGTCCACGTAGAAAAAACCGCCGAATGTAAGCAACAGCACCAACGACAGGATGAGCAGGCTTCTGCTGTTGCCCAGCAAGCGGGTGGTTTTGTCGATCAGACGTTGTGAATCCATACGGGTGCGGTGATATTTCCAAACTACTCGAAGTAGTACTTCTGCCCGTCGTTATAGTAGAACATCACGAATCCGGGATTGGTGATATCGCCCTTGGAATCGAAGCTGATCTCGCCCAGCACGGTATCGAACGATCTCGACTTGAGCACTTCCGACACCGGCCCGGCCTCCACCGTGCCGGCCTCCTGCACCGCCTGCGCCCATACCTGCACGGCTGCGTAGCTGTAGAAGGTGAAGGCTTCCGGGTTGAAGTCGGTGGCACGATAGCGGTCCACGATGTCTTTGTTACGCGGATCGTCGGAGGGGTCAGGCGGGAAACTGAACTGCACACCGTCCAGCAGCCGCAAGTCGTCACCCTTCAGCAACACGTTGGTGAACGTATCGCCTCCCACCAGGCGCACTCTCAACTTCTGCTCGTGGAACTGCCTCACGATCGCGGTAAACTGTTCCGGCATGGCGGGATAGAGCAGAACCCTGATACGCAACTCCCTGATCTGCTCGATCAAATCGGAATAGTCGTAGGGGCTCTCCGGCCCTTGTTCGAACAGCGATTCCTCGATACCACCCTGGTTCAGGAATTGTTTCGCGACTTCAGCCACGCCCCGGCTGTACTGGCTGTCATCGTAGAGGATACCGATTTTCTTGCTCTTGAAATTGCGCAACAGATGCTCGGCCAGCACGAAACCCTGCATGTCATCTCTGCCGATGGTACGGAATACATACGGCAGGCCCTGATCGGTCAGCATTGGGTTGGTCGATCCGGGTGAGATGCTGAGGATACCGGCATCCGAATAGATAGCGGATGCCGGAATGGAAGCATCGGAGCACAGATGCCCCATCACAAAAGCCACTTTTTCTTCGACCAGTTCTCGCGCGACCTGTCTGGCCTTGTCGGGGTCGCACTGATCGTCACGGACGATGAATTCGAGCTGCTCCCCGAGCAGTCCCCCTTCGGCGTTGATATCCTCCATGGCACCGCGCGCCCCGCGCTTGAACCATGTTCCGATCTGCTCGAACTGATCGCTCAAGGCGCCTACCACGGCGAACCTGATCTGTGCCTGGGAGGACAGCGGGAACAGCAAACAGACCGCCAGTGACAACGCCCGGAAGCCGAATCTCCCGATCATGTTCGCAAACTCCTACTAGTCAGTGTGGTATATCCCGAAACCCGTTGCGCGGGGCAACTGAGGCGATTGGCGGAAATCACCTGAGTTCAAGCCTTGTTCCACAGTACGCTGCAGTTCGCCTTCACCGCATTGTTGAACAGTTCCAGGAGTGGAAACGCCCGCTGTCGCAGTGACACGGCGATCTCGCCGCCATCCTCATCGTCAACGGGGTTTACGTCTGATGCCGCGCCGGCGCCGCCCGCCAGTGCTGCTTCCAGCTTTTCGATGGCGGCGGGAATATCCTCCGGGAGGATCGCGCTGGGAACGGTGCCACTATGCCCCGCCATCCTGAGCAGCTTGACGGCGGCGTCTCCAAACATGCTGAAACCACCCGCATCGCTGTAGAACTTGATCAACATGTGATCACTCCGTGTATGCAAGAAAGATCATCCTACCATCGCTCGATGGT
>CBDVAK010000157.1:0-7749 GCA_965371945.1 uncultured Candidatus Competibacteraceae bacterium | reverse complement strand
TCGCTCATACGGCCGACGAAACCCGCTTCGCCGACCGCATCCAGTGCAATCAGCGGCACTTCGGTGACGACGGCATCGTCGAGCGTCACCCGTACCGTGCCCAGTTGTGCAAACTGTGCCACCGGCGCCTCGATCTGCCGGTCGACCACCAAAGCGGCTTTGAGATCCTTGTAGCGTCCCCTGGGCACGGTGACGTAGAGCGCCTGGCTGAGTCCCAGGCCGACCTCGTCGCGGGCCCCTTTCCAGACCCGGACGCTTTTCAGCGAGGTATTGCCGTCGTAGAGCTTGTGGGTGGTGAAAAAGCGAAACCCGTAGCCAAGCAAGGCCTGGCTGGCGCTGGCTCGCCCTTTCACGCTGGGTGAACCCAATACCACCGAGATCAGGCGTTGCTCACCGCGCAGGGCCGATGCCGCCAGGCAGTATCCGGCCGACTCGGTGTAGCCGGTCTTGAGGCCGTCCACCGACTCATCACGCCACAGCAACTGATTGCGGTTGTATTGTTTGATGTTGTTGAAGGTGTATTCCTTCTGCGCGTAAAGCTTATAGTTGCCCGGAAACTCGCTGATGATGGCGCGGCTGAGCAGGGCAACGTCGCGAGCGCTGGTGAGATGCTCTGGGTCAGGCAGGCCGGTGGCATTGACGAAGTGGGTATTTTCCAGTCCCAGCCGCTGGGCGTGCAGGTTCATCAGTGATGCGAAGGCCTGTTCACTGCCGGCAACATACTCTGCCAGCGCCACCGCCGCATCGTTGCCGGATTGGATGATCAGTCCTTTGAGTAGGTCGTTGACCGATACCTGCTTGCCTACCTCGATGAACATCCGTGAGCCTTCGGTGCGCCATGCAGCCTCGCTGACAGTGACCAGATCCTCCCCTTTGATGTCGCCGTCGCGGAGCGCGATGTCGACCACGTAAGCCGTCATCAGCTTGGTGAGGCTGGCCGGTTCCACGGGCAGGTCGGCTTGTCTGCCGGCCAGCACCTCGCTGCTTCCGGCATCCATCAGGATGTAAGCCTCCGCCGCGATATCCGGGGCCTCGGGTACCGGCAGCGCGGCCTGCGCCACTGCACTGCACAACAGCGCGGTGGTGGCAACGGCTCGGATCAGGCTACGCACTGCAATCATCGATATGGGCTCACTTTTCTGTCAGGCCGGCTATCTTACAGCCGAACGCCATCAGTCGAACACCATATGGGTCTGCAGATAACCCATGGATGCCAGCTTGAGTTTGATCTGTTGGGCTTCGTTGTCCGCCAATGGCCCGACCCGCACCCGGTAGAGCGCCGGACCGTCGGGGTCCAGCAGTACCGCGACCCGGCCCGGCATGGCGCCGTTGACGTTGGTCAGCACCCGTTCGGCATTGTCGCGGCTGCCGAACGCGCCGACCTGCAGGTAGAGGTTGCCGGAGGGGATGGCCGGTGGAGCGGGTTTGGCAGATGCCTTGCGGGTTGGCGTGGAACGCCCGCGCAGGGTCTGGTAAGGCGTCAGTGCGGTGACCCGCACCTGGCCGGTTCCCTTCTTGTCGATACCGAGGCGGGTGGCGGCTGCATAGGAAAGGTCGATGATCCGGCCCTTGTGAAACGGTCCGCGGTCGTTGACCCGCACCACTGTGGAGCGGCCGTTGTCGAGATTCTCGACCCGCACATAGGTGGGGATCGGCAGCGATTTGTGGGCGGCGGTCATCGCATACATATCGTAGCGTTCACCGCTGGAGGTGGCGCGGCCGTGAAATTTGGTGCCATACCAGGATGCGATACCGGTTTCGCTGTAGTCGGCGCTGCTGGCCAGGGTGCGGTAAGTGCGGCCGAATACTTCGTAGCTGCGGGGGTTGCCGTAGCGGCTGGCGGGTTCGGCACGAGGCACCGCATCGTCGATTGCGGACAGATCCGCCGGGCTGCCGGGTGCAGCATCGCGTTGACCGCTGGTGCCGCCACAGCCGGCAATTAGCACGATTGCGGTCATGGTGATAGCAATGGCAAGCGGACGGCGTGTCATCGGCGTGTACCCCGGATTTCCTTAGGCGATTGACAGAAATCGTCCTATTTGACCAGTGCCTTGATGAGGTCGGAGTCGGCGGTGTCGCCAGCTCCCAGCCCGGTGGCGCGGCGGGCACTGGCCATCGCCGCACGGGTTTGTGGTCCGTCGAGACCGTCGACCGGACCCGGATCGTGGCCGGCGTCCTGCAACAGCCGTTGCAGCTTGGCCATCTGGGTGCGCTCGACCCGGTCCAGCTTCTTCTGCGGCTGCAGATAGGCATCGCGAATCTCTTCACTGAGCTGAAATACTGCCAGCGCATACAACGGGCTGTGGTTGTAGCGGGTGATGGCGTAGAAATTGTCAAAACCCAACCAGTGCTCCGGTCCTTTCGCACCCTCCATGGTGACCAGTGCCGCACTGGTTGCGGTCACCGGGGTCCGGGCGCGGATTCCGGCCGCGCCCAGGGCGGAGACCGCGGTAGCCGGTTTGAGCCCTTTGCGCTCCACCGCACGCCAGTTGTCCCCCCGGACACTGGCAGGGGCCGCGATGGTCTGGCCGGGTTGCCAGCCGCTCTTTTTCAGATACCAGGCCACGCTGCCGATGGCATCCGCCGGGTTGTCGATCAGATCACGATGGCCGTCCCCGTCGAAATCGATCGCCAGCCGCCGGTAACTGCTGGGGATGAACTGTGGCAACCCCATGGCGCCGGCGTAGGAGCCCTTGATCGTCAGCGGATCCCAGTCCTCATCCCGTGCCAGCAGCAGATACTGCTCGAGTTCACCGCCGAAAAATTTGCCGCGCTTGGGGTAGTCGAAAGCCAGCGTGGCCAGCGACTCCAGCACCGGGTCCTTGCCGCGGTAGTGTCCGTACAGGGTCTCCACACCGATGATGGCGACCACGACCTCGGCCGCCACGCCAAATTCGGCCTCGGCGCGTGCCAGCGTGGCAGCATGGGCGTTCCAGAATGCAGCACCGTCATTGATGCGTCGCTCGCCCAGGAAGATCTTGCGGTACTGGTACCAGGGCTTGGCTTCCGCGGGGCGGGTGATACGCTCGATCACGCTGGGCCGCATGTGCGCGGCGCCGAACAGGCTCTGCAACTGGCCGCGATCGAAATCGTACTCGCCGACCATTCGGTCGATGAATGCCGCGCTGTCCGGGTGGGACAGCACGCTGGGCGGTTGGTCCGCGGCGCCGGTGACGACGGTTGGCAGCAGCAGGGTGGCGATCAGTAACAGCAGCGTACGCATGGCGTGTCCGGATCCGGGGATTCCGATGAATAGCCCGTGTGGCTGGGTATGTGTGCGCATGAACTATGCCTTAGAACTCGCTATCAGGACAAGAATTTTCTGTGAGTGTTGATCGACATCAGCAAGCCGAAGCCAGCCATGACCGTCACCAGTGAGGTGCCGCCATAGCTGATCAGCGGCAGCGGCAGCCCCACCACCGGGAGCAAACCGATGACCATGCCGATGTTGACGAACAGATACACGAAGAAGGTGAGAGCCAGGCTGCCGGCCAGCAGTCGCGAGTAGGTATCCTGCGCATCGAGCGCGATAATCAGGCTGCGTGCGATGATCAGCACATACAGGGTGAGCAGAAAGATGCTGCCGTAGAGTCCGAATTCCTCGGCGTAGACCGCGAAGATGAAATCGGTGGAACTTTCCGGCAAAAACTGCAGATTGGCCTGGGTACCGTTGAGCCAGCCCTTGCCATAAATTCCGCCGGAACCGATCGCGATCTTGGACTGGATGATGTGGTAACCGGCGCCCAGCGGATCGCTTTCGGGGTCCAGCAGCGTCAGCACCCGTTGTTTCTGGTAGTCGCGCATGCCCCATTCCCAGAATGCCGGCGCCGCCACTGCCGCCAGTACCGCCAGTGAGCCGATCAGCCGCCAGCTCAGGCCGCTGAGGAACAACGCGAATATGCCCGAACTCGCCACCAGCAGGGCGGTGCCCAGGTCCGGCTGTTTGAGGATCAGCAGCACTGGAATCACGATGATCATCGCGCTGGCGCCGACGCGCAGCATTGTCGGTGGCAGGCGTTTGTCGGCCAAATACCACGCCACCATCATGGGTACCGCCAGCTTGAGTATCTCCGACGGTTGAAAACGTACCACGCCCAAATCGAGCCAGCGTTGGGCGCCCTTGCCGATTTCCCCCATCACCAGTACCGCGATCAGCAACGCCACACCACTACCGTACAGCCAGGGCGTCCACAGACGCAGTCGGTGCGGGGTGATCTGTGCCAGCACCGCCATCATGGCGAAGCCCGTCGCCAGCCGCATCAATTGCCGGTTGACCAGTCCGGGGTTCGATTGTCCCGCGCTGTACAGAACCACCAGCCCGAGCCCGGATACCAGCAGCAGCGCCAGCAGCAGCGGCGCATCGAGATGAAAGCGGCTGAGGATGCCGCGCTGCCGGGGTCGCACCGGCTCGGAGTCGAACAACGGATCACGGGTGGTCACCCTCATGGCGCGTTTACCGTCGTGGTCGCCAGTGAATCGGTGCTTTGACCGGCCACCCAGGCATCCAGCACCGCGCGCACCACCGGCGAGGCGATGGCGCCGCCACTGCCGCCGTTCTCGACGATGGCCGCGATCGCGATCCGGGGCGCATCGGCGGGTGCGAAGGCGATAAAGAGGGCGTGGTCGCGCAGTTTCTCCTCGATAGTCTCGGCGTCGTATTCCTCATCCTGGCCCAGCGAGAACACCTGCGATGTGCCGGTCTTGCCGGCGATACGGTAGGGGAAGTCCTTGCCGATACGGCGCGCGGTACCGCGGCGGCTGTGGACCACCCGGGTCATGGCTCGAATGACGGCGTCCCAACTGGCCGGGTCATTGAGCTCGACCTCGGGGAACGGAATCGCTGCCAGCGTGGTGCGCTGGCCGCTGCTGCGGTTGGAAACGGCACGCAAAACACGTGGGCGAAAACCGCGGCCGCGGCTGGCCAGTATCGAAACGGCCTGCGCAAGTTGCAGCGGTGTGGTCAGTACGAATCCCTGGCCGATGCCAGCGATCAGAGTTTCCCCGGTATACCAGGGCTGGTTGTAGAGCGCTCGTTTCCATTGCTCGTTGGGCAACACGCCGCTGCGTTCGCCGCCGATATCGATCCCGGTTCGCTGGCCGAGCCCGAAGCGTGACAGAAACGTGTGCATCCGTTCGATCCCCAGGTTCTTGGCGAGGTCGTAGTAGTAGACATCACAGGATTGCACGATGGACTTGTCGAGATCGGTCTTGCCATGACCCCAACGCTTCCAGTCGCGGTAGCGTCGTGTGGTCTTGGGAAGGCGATAAAAGCCCGGGCAATAGATGGTGGTGTCGGGTTTCACCACGCCATAGTCCAGCCCGGCCAGCGCCATAAACGGTTTGATGGTCGAGCCCGGTGGATAGGCGCCGCGCAGCGCGCGGTTGAACAGCGGTCGGTCGATCGAGGTATTGAGGGCCTGGTAGCTGTCGTAGTCGATGCCGTTGACGAACAGGTTGGGGTCGTAACCGGGGCGGCTGACCATGGCCAGCACGTCGCCGTTGCGAGGGTCGATGGCGACCACCGCGCCGTTGAAATCGCCCAGTGCCTGCTCGGCGGTCTCCTGTAGCACCATGTCGACGGTCAGGTACAGATCCTCACCGGGTATCGGTACCTGCTCGTTGAGCACCCTCAATGCTCGTCCTTGTGCGTTGGTCTCCACCTGCTGATAACCGACCCGACCATGCAGCCGCGCCTCGAAAGCCCGTTCGACGCCATTCTTGCCGATATGGGTCGAGCCTCGGTACTGGGCGGTATCAATGCTTTGCAGGTCGCTTTCGCTGATTCGCCCGACATAGCCGAGCAGGTGGGCACCGCGTTCGGCCAGCGGGTAGTAGCGGGTCAGTGTGGCTTGCAGGTGGACCCCGGGCAATTGGTGCAGATTGACCGAAACCCGGGCCATTTCCTCGTCGCTGAGGTTGAGCCGCAAGGGGATGCTCTGGTGTGCGGGGCTGCGCTTGCGCTGTCTGTGAAATCGGCTCAGGTCATCCTCGGTGACCGGGATCAGTTCCGCCACCGCCGCCAGCGTGGCCGCCATGTCCTCGACCTGTTCAGGGACAAGCTCGAGCCGGAACGAGGTCAGGTTGTCGGCCATCAGCACCCCGTTGCGGTCGTAGATACGTCCACGGGTTGGTGGCAGGGGCTGGATGCGGATACGGTTGTTGTCGGACAAGGTGGCAAAATGGGCGTGGCTGGCAACCTGCAGAAACACCAGCCGGCCGATCAGAGCCGCAATTGCCAATGCCACCACGACGCTGGCGACGACGGTACGCCGCTTGAACAGCGCTCGCTCCTGCGCCGGGTCTTTGAAATGGGCGCGCAGCAGGCCGGCCATCGTGGTTCAGGCGACCTGGAAGCGACGCCGCAAGTCGCGCAGGATGACAAATGTCCATGGCCACAGCAGCATGCTGGTAAGTGGTCGTGACAGATACCACCAGTCGGTTGGCGGGTGGCCGCTAAATCCGTTGATCCAGTCCACTACCAGGCGACTCAGCAGCAGCACCAGCAACACCGTTCCGGACTGCTGCCACAACGGCAATACCCGCAGCCGCATGTGTACGGTGACGGTGACGAAGGCGGTCAGCCCCAGCGCCAGCGCGTGCTGTCCCAGCAGAGTGCCCTGGGAGACATCCAGAAACAGCCCCAGCAGCCAGCCGGTACCGACGTTGACCCGCTCCGGCAGCGCCATGCACCAGTAAATGAGCACCATGGTCACCCATTGCGGACGCAGTCGGTCGACCCAGTCGGGCATCGGTACCAGGGTCAACAGCAGCGCCATCACGAAGCTGAGCAGGATCACCCAGCCACCGCGGTGCCGGAGTCCACTCACTGGGTATCACCCGCGGTGTCGTGGTCCGGTGGTGGTTGTCCGGGCCCGCTGTCAGTGGTGTCCGCCGGCGGTGGCTCGACCGGGGGTGAACCCAGCAGCAGAACTTCACGGATGCGGTCGAGTTGCGATGTTGGCTGGGCGCGGATGATGGCGAACGGGCGGCCCGGGTCGCGATCGACGCGGGTCACCCGGGCCACCGGATAGCCGCTGGGGAACCGTCCCCCCAGCCCCGAGGTGATGAGCAGATCATCCACCTCGATATCCGCATTGACCGGCAGGTAGGGCAGGTTCAGCTCGCCGTAACCACCGGTACCGACAACGATGCCGCGCAGGCCGTTGCGATCGACTTGTACCGGCAGGGCGTGGCTGGGGTCGGTGATCAACAGTCCGGTAGCCGATATCGGACCGGCATGCATGATCTGCCCGACGATGCCGCTGGCATCGAGTACGGGCTGGCCGATATAAACCCCCTGGCGCGACCCCTTGCTGACCACGATCTGGTGACGGTAAGGGTCATCGGCGACGTTCAGCAGTTCGGCGATGATGGCTCGTTGCGGGAGCCGTGCAGAGGAGTCCAGCAACCGCCTCAGACGCCGGTTCTCTGCCTCCAGCACGGTTAGTTTCTGCAGTTGCGCGGTGGTCAGGAACTGCCTCTGGCGCAGCCTGCGGTTGTCCGCCTGCAGTGTCTCGCGGCTGACCAGGCTCTCGGACAGCCAGCCGGTGAACAGCGCCGGCACGTTGACCGCCTGCTGCAATGGGTAGAGCAATACCGAGATGGTGTTGCGAACCATCTCCATCTGCCCCGAGCGGTGGTCGGCCACCATCATGGCGATCGAGATCAGCGCCACCACGGTCAGCCGCGCACCGGCCGACGGGCCGCTGGCAAAAATAGTCTTGGTTTCGCCGTGATTCAGTCTGGCCA
>CBDVAK010000156.1:0-7752 GCA_965371945.1 uncultured Candidatus Competibacteraceae bacterium | reverse complement strand
GATTGTCCGCAGTAGATCAGTCTGTTCTCGGACAGCCTCCTAGGGCCCGGGGAGCGAAATGCCGGTCATTTTCTTGAACAGCCCTACCGCATAACCGTCGGTCATCCCGGACACGAAGTCAGTGACCCCCAGCATGCGCACATACAGGTCCTCGGCGGGCACCCGCCGTGGTCCTACGAATTGTTCCGGGACCAGGTGAATCAGCATACGCGCGCGCGTACTCGCAGCCGAACCCTGTGACGCAACCTCGTTGATCGCATCGATGAACAGTTCAACCAGGCCTCCCAGTACCTGGAAACCCGCGGTCGCGATCTCAACCACTGACCGGGCGTAGTAGAGTCGTTCTCGTGCCTTACTCTTTAGGGCCTGCAGATGCATGGCGTCGGGAATCTGCGTCAACAGCGCTTGTACCGGCCCACCAGCAACGATCGCCTGCTCCTGGTCGACAAATGACTGGAAGGCCTGTTCGGTCAACACACCAATGACCTTCGCCCGCAAGTACTCGATCCTCGACTTGTCGCGTTTGATATCCGCAAGCCGGTGGTTCAGGCCAGGGATGTCACCGACCATCGGCATCAACAGCTCGGTGACTTCGTGATAGTGAAGATGACCAACGCGAAAGCCATCCTCGATGTCGATAACGCTGTAGCAAATGTCGTCGGCGGCCTCCACCAGCCAGGCCAGCGGATGCCGATGCCATGCCTCCCCGGCGCAGCCGTCTACCGCTATGAGACCACTGTGCCTGGCCACCTCGCGAAACTGCTCCAGGTCATGCTCGAAACATCCATGTTTGCCGAAACCAGCGGCGTGTTCACGAGCCGCCAGTACGCTTTGCGGATATTTGCTGAATGCAGCAAGGGTGGCGCAGGTTAGCTGCATTCCACCGTGACTCCCGGAGCCCTGCAAACGGGTCAGTATCCGGAAGCCCTGCGCATTGCCCTCGAAGCAGCGGAAATCGTGCTGCTGGGCCGGTTCCAGTTGTGCCAGCAGGGAGGCACCTTTGCGGCTGGCTCCGAACCAGTCGCGGATGGCATCTTCACCGGAGTGTCCAAACGGCGGATTGCCGAGGTCGTGGGCCAGGCAGGCAGCTGCAACCACGGCACCGAAATCACTGGGGCTGAGCGCTTCCGGGCGATATCCATGGCGAGCCACGATGACCCCTCCGACCAGGGACCCCAGGGTTCTGCCGACGCTGGAGACTTCCAGACTGTGGGTCAGTCGGGTGCGAACATAGTCGCTCTCGGCCATGGGAAAGACCTGGGTCTTGTCCTGCAAGCGTCGAAAAGCCGACGAAAACACGATGCGATCGTAATCGCGCTGAAACTCGGTTCGACTGGGATCCAGACGCTGGTTACCACCAGCGCCCAGGCGTTGCCGGGAGAGCAACGTCAACCAGCACATGACAAACCTGCCTTGCGCCAGTTGGCCAACCGTGAGCAGTCTGCTCGCGGGTCGGTGGCGGGCAAGCGTGTGGACATCAGTCCCTTCTCAGGCGGTCGGACACCGCGACCGGGGTCGGGAAGCGCAGAACCACCCAGTAGGTTGACGCGACAAAGGTCAGCAACGTAGCGGTCTGTACCAGGTATGAAGCCTGTTCGCCGATGACCTGTCGCTGCAATGCCAGTACTGCGATCAACAAAGAGAACTCACTGATCTGACCCAATCGCACCCCGACCTCGAAAGAGCGCTGGCGCCCCTCCCCTGTCAGCATCAAAAAACCCCGGAAAGTAAGCGGTTTGAGCACCATCATCAAAGTTGCCAGCAACAGCGCGGGAACCAGCACCTGACCCAGGGCGGTGAGGTCGAATCCGGCACCAAGTGAAAAAAAGAACAGCACCAGAAAGAAGTCCCTGAGCGGTTTGAGGCTGTCGGCGATAAACAGCGCAATCGGGCTGGTCGCCAGCGCCACACCCGCGATAAAGGCACCGATTTCGTAGGACAAGCCAAGCACAGCCGCAAGTTGGGCGACACCCAGACACCAACCGATCGTGACCAGAAAAATGTACTCGCGAATCTTGTCGAAACGCCTGATCAGGGGAATCAGCGCATAGCGGGCAAACGCGAACGTACCCAGCAGCAACACCGGCAGACCGATACCGACCAGCGCCAGGCCATACCATGAGGACCGTTCCCCACCAAGTCCTTCCAGCAACAGCAGGCAGGCGATGGCGATCAAATCCTGCAGCAGCAGGATTGCGATAATGATCTCGCCCATACGCTGATGGTGCAGCGCCGTAGTCGGCAACAGCTTGAGCCCGATGATGGTGCTGGAAAACATCATGGCCACGCCCACCAGCAGTGATTCGGCGAAGTTGTAGCCAAACCCCGTGGCCACCCCGTAGCCGGCAATGGCGAACAACAATGATGACCCCACCGTCACCAGTGTCGCTTTCCGGATCATCCCGGTCAGGCCTTTGGGCGCCAGATCGAGCCCCAGTAGAAACAGCAGAAAAATGATGCCAACGTCGGCCATCTGCCCGACCAGCTCTGGATCGTGAACAAAGCCGAGACCCCATGGACCCAGAATGATGCCCAGTACGATATAGGCTACTGGCAACGCCTGGCGTGCATACAAGGCGAGTGTGGCCAGTACCGCTGCGCCTGAAAAGATCAGAAACAGCGTGGTGACGATCGAGTCCTGCTCCAACTTTGATCCCCGGTCCGCTGGTCGGCAAAAGTGCTCGCGCGCAACAACTCCCGAATCCTGTTATTGCGCGAACCCTGGGTGCCAATATGTCAGGATTCCCCGATGGCATCCAGCGCCATGCTCGCTTGCAACCACTCCGTCTCGAGCTGTTCGAGATCGTGGCTGATGACGCCACTGCGCTTGACGATCTCTTTCAGTTCGTCGCTGCGGTCGTTGCCGTATGCCGCCGGGTCGGCCAGGTGCCGGTCCAGCGATGCCCGTTCATCGGTCAGAGCACGAATCCTGTTTTCCAGATCTGCCAGGCGTTTTTTCAGCGGCCGCCGCTGTTCCGCCAACCGATGCCGCTTGTGCGCATCCTGCTGGCGCTGTTGCCGACGACCGGGCCTTTCGGTAACTGGCGCAGGCGCCGCAGCACCCCTGCGCAGCTCGTCGAACCAACGCTGATAGTCGCCCAAGTCGCCATCAAAGGGGTTGAGTCGCTGGTTATGGAGCAGTGCCAGGGAATCACAGCAGGCTCTCAACAGATGGCGATCATGTGATACCAGAACCATGGCACCCGAGTAGTCTTGCAGGGCCAGTGTCAGCGCGTTGCGGGTCTCCATATCAAGATGGTTCGTGGGTTCGTCCAGCAGCAACAGATTGGGAGCCCGCCAGGCCACCAACGCCAGCGCCAGACGTGCCCGCTCACCACCGGAATACTGAGCCACGGGTTCCAGGGCCTGATCACCGGAGAACCCGAAGCCGCCCAGGAAATCCCGCACCCGGGCCTCACCGACATCCGCACTCAAAGCACGGACATGAGCGACACCATGGCGCTCCGGGTCCAGTTGCTGCAACTGGCTCTGAGCAAAGTAGCCAATGCGCAAACCCTTGCCCTCGAGTCGCTGACCGGTGTGCACACCCAACTCTCCAGACAGCAATTGCATCAGAGTGGACTTGCCCGCACCATTGCGACCCAACAGTCCCAACCGGGTTCCGGGACGGATGATCAGGTTGACGCCTTCGAGCACTATGCTGCGATCGTAGCCGAACGAGACTTCCTGCAGAGATAACAGCGGATCCGCTATCCGGCCGGCTTCCGGAAGAGTGAACCGCAACGGGGAATCGTCATGGATCACCGCGGTCTCCTCCATGCGTTCCAGGGCCTTGAGTCTGCTTTGCGCCTGTCTGGCCTTGCTGGCTTTGGCCCGGAAGCGCGTTACGAACCGCTGCAGTCGCTCTCGTTCACGCAGCTGTTTGCGATTGGTAACAATCTGTTGCTCCAGTTCGGCAACCCGCTGTCGCTCGAACTCGCTGTAGTTGCCCCGCCACAGGCGAATCCGCTGGTGGCGGATATGCAGAATGTGCGTACAGGCATCGTCCAGCAGCTCACGGTCGTGGGAAACCATCAACAGAGAACCGCGATACTCTGACAGCCAGCGTCCCAACCACAACACCGCATCAAGATCGAGATGGTTGGTCGGCTCATCCAGCAACAGCAGGTCAGCCCGGGACATCAGCACTCTGGCAAGTGCGATACGGACTCGCCAGCCCCCCGAAAAACTGTCCAGCGGACGCTGCAGATCCTGCTCAAGGAATCCGAGTCCCGCCAGTATGATTGCCGCCCGACTCGGTGCGGCGTATCCATCGATTGCTTCAATACGGGCATGTATCTCGCCCTGGCGGACACCTTCCCCGCTGGCATCGGCATCTTCAAGCTGTCGCTGCAGACGCCGCAGCTCGCTATCACCATCGATCACGAAATCGAGTGCGGCATCGCTGCCATGTGGCGTGTGCTGGCTCATCGCCACGGTGCGCAACGATTGCGGCAGGTGGACATGGCCGCTGTCGGGTTCCAGCAGGCCCCCGATCAATGCAAGCAGGCTGGATTTCCCGCTGCCGTTGGACCCGGTGAGACCCACCCGCCAGCCGGGAAACACAGTAAATTCCGCATCGTGAAACAACCAGCGTCCGTTACGCTGCAAACTGAGGGCACGTACTTCGATCATGATCGGATTCGGACTGTCGCCCGTTATTGAAAGCCGGGCCATACGGTAGACGAAGACAAGGCCTGGTGGGAACCCCGCGGCAGAAGTGGCGCGGCCCTTCCGAGCTCCCGTGTCAGGACTTGATGCCGTGCTTGCTCAGCAACGTATAGAGCGTCGGACGGGTGATTCCGAGTACCTCGGCCGCTCGTGAAAGGTTGCTGTTGGTGTGATTGACTGCTTTGATGACCGCCCGACACTCGGCCGAGTCTCTGACCAGGCGCAGATTGAACGGCAATGGTTCGGCCTCGACCTGCAGCTCCAGGTCCGCCGCGGCTACCCGGTTGCCTTCAGCCAGAATCACGGCGCGCTTGATCCGGTTCTCCAGTTCTCGCACGTTGCCTGGCCAACCATGCGCCTCGATCGCCCTCAGCGCTTCAGGGCTGAAGCCACGCAGCGATCGGCCGAACTGCCGGCAAAAACGATCCAGAAAGACCCGCGCCAGCAGTACCGCATCTCCGGCACGCTCGCTGAGTCTGGGAATTCGAATGGTGATTTCGCTGATGCGATAATACAGGTCTTCGCGGAACTGCCCGTCTTCGATCAACTGCTGCAGGTTTCTGTGGGTGGCGCACACGACCCGCACATCGAGACCGATCTCCTCCCTGCCACCAACCCGCTCGATCACCCGCTCTTGCAGAAACCGCAGCAGCTTGGCTTGCAAAGCCAATGGCAGGTCCCCGACCTCGTCGAGGAACAGAGTGCCTTTGTCGGCGTACTGGACACGGCCAAGGGTTTGCTTCACCGCACCGGTAAAGGCGCCTTTCTCATGACCGAACAGCTCGCTTTCAAGTAAGGGTTCCGGGATCGCGGCACAGTTTATGGCCACGAAAGGCTGCCCCGCTCTCGGGCTCAGCTCGTGTACCGCTTTTGCCAGCAGCTCCTTGCCCGTGCCGCTGTCACCCAAAAGCAGGGTGGTCACGTCCGCGGGTGCCACCTTTTCGACCATCCGGCAAGCCTGTAACATTTCAGGACTTGCCGCGACCAGTCCATCCAGCGGTGAGGGCTGGTTGTGATTGGAGCCCGCGCGATTCAGTTGCTCGAGTTCGTGCACCCGGTAGGCCCGCTCGACAGTATGGCCGAGCAAGGTGGCATCAATGGGCTTTTGATAGAAGTCATAGGCCCCCAGACCGATCGCCTTGATCGCGTTGTCGGCATCGTCATTGCCGGTGACGACAATCACTTTGGTGTTTGGGGACAGTGCCAGAATCTGGTCCAGTGTCGCCAGCCCCTCGGAGGCATTGGCGGGATCCGGGGGCAGACCCAGGTCAAGCGTGACAACCGCGGGTTCATGGCGGCGTAGCTGCACCAGGGCACTGTCCCGATCCGCTGCGGTGACGACTTGGTAACGATCGTCGAAACTCCATTGCAGCTGCTTTTGCAAACCAGGATCGTCTTCCACGATCAGTAACTTGCGAGTGGGCTTACTCACAGCGCGGTCTGAATCGGTTGACTGCCGGCAACGGCCAGGGGCCGCGCGCTGGCGAGCTCGAGGCGGATGCTGAACCGGGAGCCCCGGCCGGGGGCGCTCTCGACTTCGAGTGTGCCTCCCATCTGCGCCAGCAACTCCCGACTCTGGTAGACACCGATGCCTATCCCGCCGTTGCCCTTGGTGGTGTCGAACGGTCGAAACAGCCTTTGGCGTACAAATGCCTCGTTCATACCCACACCGTTATCAATGACATCGATACGCACTTGCGCGCCCTCCCTGACGATTCGCAGCCGAACTTGTCCTGCTTCCGCGGTCGCTTCCTGCGCGTTTTGAACCAAATGCCCCAACACCGTGGCCAGCTGGTCGGGAAAAGCCAGCGCCGCGATATCGCTGTCTGATTCGACCAACTCCGGCCGTGGACGCCGTACGCTGCGTTCGGCAATCACCTGCAGTGCCACTTCCCGGAGATCCACCCGTTGCCTGTAGGTAGCACTGTGAGCAGCACCCTTTCGCAGCGACGACAGCATGCGAGACATGCGTTCGGACACATGCTCCACGGTGGAGATGGCATCGTTCATGAACTCGGGGTTGTGGCGATGGCGTTGCGCATTGCTGACTATCAGCGAGAGTTGCGCAACCATGTTCTTGAGATCGTGCACAACGTAGGCTGTGAGCATGTTGAATGCCTCGAACTGCCGGGCCCGTGCCAGCGCTTCCCCGGTCTGTACCAACGCCAGATAACTGCTGAGCTGCCGGCCCGTGGTTTTCAGCAGATCGTGATCTTCCCAGTTCAACTTGTGCGGCGATTTCGAACGTTCCAGGATCACGAAGCCATGCAGCTCCTCGCCAAGCCAGAGGGGAATCACCAAGCCATCCTGAGGACTGTGGTGCAGCCACCCGGGCAATGAGAGACCGGGATAGAGATAGGGCCGGCCACGAAACTCGTCCAGATCGATGATCCAGCCAGTGGTACTGAGAAACCCGATCAACTGATCGTGTGGCACTTGCTGAGGCAACTGCTCTTGCGACATTTCCCAGACTGCGCTGCGCTGGTAGTCGCCGCCGTTGTGACGGCACCACAGCGTGCCGCCCGGGCAGTTCATCAATTCCGCCAGTGCGCGTATGGTGCGTATGCCCACATCCTCGCCGTCCGCGGAAGACATGGTGGCGATCAGACGCTGCCATTCCTGACGATAGTCGTAGCGGAAAGACAAAAAGTGTTTGTCAACGAATACACGCATTCTTGACCGTGCATCCCGCGACAGTAGCAACAGGGTAAGCACCACTGTAGACACCACTACCAGCGCGATCTGCAGGATCGTGCCCCAACGGCCGGTATGTCGTTGCAGCAGACCGGCCGCGATCACCACCACCCCGACCAGCACCGCGAACAGCAGCAACTGAAATCCATGCAGCACCACATCCCTTGACAGGTTCCGCCCGGACAGACGCAGTCGAGCCCGCGAAACACCGGAAAAAACCAGTGTTGCCATCACCAGCAACAGGAATGCAACGCCACCCAGCACGTAGCTAAGCGTTCCGATCGGCGGCATGGTGGATAAGTTCGGCAAGGGTTGCTGACCTTTGGCACAAAGTCCGTTGCGCGTGGTGGCAGTAGCAGCACCCGAGCAATTCCCGTTCCACTTCCA
>CBDVAK010000155.1:0-7790 GCA_965371945.1 uncultured Candidatus Competibacteraceae bacterium | reverse complement strand
AGAAATCGCCTTAAGCTTCCAGGCTGCCGCGGATCTTCTTCATGGCATTGTTCTCGATCTGCCGAATTCGCTCGGCAGATACGCTGTACTCGGATGCCAGTTGTTGCAGTGTGGACTTGTCATCACCAAGCCAGCGGCGGCTGACAATATCGCGGCTGCGCGGGTCCAGCTCCCGCAGCGCCTGGTGGAGACGATTGTGGGTGGACTCGTTCCAGTCCTGCAGTTCGATTGCTTCCGCCGGGTCGAGCTGGGTATCGTCACGCAGATAGGCGGCGGGTGCCACGGGCGCTTCTTCAGCGTCCTCGCGACCGGGCAGCGGGTCGAATGCGACGTCCTGGCCAGCCAGCCGAACCTCCATCTCCAGTACTGTCTGCGGTTTGACGCCAAGGTCGCTGGCAACCGACTCCACCTCTTCCCGGTTCAACCATCCCAGCCGCTTCTTGCTGCTGCGCAGGTTGAAAAACAGCTTGCGCTGCGCCTTGGTGGTGGCGATCTTGACGATTCTCCAGTTGCGCAGCACGAATTCATGGATCTCCGCGCGTATCCAATGTACCGCGAACGACACCAGTCGCACCTGCTGGTCCGGGTCGAAGCGCTTGACAGCCTTCATCAGTCCCACGTTGCCTTCCTGGATCAGGTCGCCCAGGGGCAGCCCGTAGCCGCGGTAGCCTCGGGCGACGTGAACGACGAAACGCAGGTGCGAAAGAACCAGTTGGCGCGCGGCCTCCAGATCGCCACGGCCTCGCAACGCCACGGCAAGCTGCTTTTCCTCGCTGGCGCTGAGCACTGGAATCGCGTTGACGGCGCGGATATAAGCATCCAGGCTGTCAACTGGTGACGGCAAATGTCGGGCAGCGGTGACTAACGCATTCGGCATCTTGGTTGTATTCCCCTTGTTGGCATGATCGCTATTTTAGCACTCTCAGGGTTGGAGTGCTAAGCCTGTGATTGGTTCCAGCTTCGGGAGGATTTCAGCTTCAGGAGGGCTCTATGCGGCGTAGCTGATGGCCCACTGCCAGCCAGGCGCCCAGATAACCCAGTATGACGCCAGCCAGAATCAGGTCAGCAAGGCCATCGAGACCGGGTCCGACGAGTCGAAATGTACTCGCATAAAGGCCTGCCAGGTGGCTTATCGACGGTTTCACCAGCGCCAGTGACAGCTCTACCAGCAGCCAAGCCAGGATTCCTCCCGAGGTGCCCAGCCAGATACCGCTGTACAGAAAAGGTCGGCGCACGAAGGCATCCGTTCCACCGACCAGTTTGGTGACGATGATCTCCTCGCGCCGGTTTTCGATGTCGAGACGGATGGTGTTGCCGACCACCAGCAATACGGTTAGCCCCAGTAGCGCCCCGAGGATCAAAACACCGCGGTTGACCATGTCGAGAATCGCCCGCAGACGTTGCACCCACTCGAGATCCAGTTGCGCGATGTCGACTCTTGTCAGCTCCTGCAGCCTGGCGGCCAGCGAAGCCAGTGCGCCGGGCTGGTTCACCATCGGCGCCGGGCTGATGATCAGCACCACCGGCAGCGGGTTGGTGTCGAGTAGGTCCAGTGCGGCACCGAAACCCGAAAGGGTACGGAATTCGGCCATCGCCAGATCCGGATCGATCAGCCGCACCTCGGCGATAGCCCGATCGCCACGGAGTTCCCCGGCCAGATCGGTGGCGGTGTCGAGATCGGTTCCGGTGGTCAGAAACAGCGTGATCTCGGAGCCTTGTTCCCAGCCGGCGCTGAGAGAGCGGACATTGTCGAGCAAGGTGAACAGGGTTGCCGGCAGGGCTAGAGCGATACCGATTACCGCCCCGCTCATGATCGCCGGCAGCGGGCTGGCGATATGTCGCCTGAGACTGCCGAGCAGGGCCTGAAGGTGGTGTCTGAACCAGTTGTGCAGCGCCCGCAGCGGGCTGACAGGCTGTCGGCGTCTGCTCACACCAGGCGGCCTTCGCGCAGCCGGATCACCCGGTGCGCCATGCGGTGCACCAGCGCGATGTCGTGGCTGGCTACCGCAACCGTCACCCCTACTTGCTGGAAGTCGACGAACAACTGCATGATTTCCAGGGACAGCTCCGGGTCGAGATTGCCGGTGGGTTCGTCGGCCAGTAACAGCACCGGTTTATGCACGATGGCACGTGCGATACCGACCCTCTGCTGTTCGCCACCCGACAGACCGATAGGATGCCGTCCTTCTTTGGACAGCAGACCCACCTTGTCCAGAGCTGCCCGCACCCGTCTGCCGATGTCACGGTGGGGGACGCCGGACACCACCAATGGCAATGCCACGTTGTCGAATACGCTGCGATCGGTCAGCAGATGATGCTGCTGGAATATGACACCGATACGACGCCGGTGCAGGGGTACGTGCCGGGCCGCGAGCAGACTGAGGTCGGTACCCCCTACCACCACCCTGCCGCGGGAGGGTCGCTCGATCAGCGCGATCAACTTGAGCAGGGTGCTTTTTCCGGCGCCCGAGTGACCAGTGATGAAGGCCATTTCGCCGGCAGCCATTTCCAGACTGACCTCGGCCAGCGCCTGGTGACCGTTGTGGTAGCGCTTGCTGACCCGGTCAAGCAGCAGCATGGCTGTCAGAGAGCCTCCTGGCGGTGTCCGGTATCCAGCAGCGCCTGGACGAATTCCTCGGCATGGAATACGCGCAGATCCTCGATCCCTTCGCCCACACCGATAAAGCGCAGCGGTATGCCGAGTTTGTCCGCGATTGCGAGGATGATGCCGCCCTTGGCGGTACCATCCAGTTTGGTCAGGGTAATGCCCGTCAAGGCCACCGTATCGTTGAACCGCACGGCTTGGGACAGCGCATTCTGGCCGGTGCCGGCGTCGACCACAAGCATCACCTCCTGAGGCGCCTGCGGGTCCAGTTTGCCCAATACACGATGGATCTTGCCCAGTTCGGCCATCAGGTTCGACTGCGTGTGCAGTCTGCCCGCGGTATCCGCGATGACGACGTCGATACCACGCGCCCGCCCTGCCTGTACCGCATCGAATATGACCGAGGCCGAATCCGCCCCGCTGTGCTGGGCGACCACGGGGACCTGATTGTGTTCGCCCCAGGCCTGCAATTGCTCGACCGCAGCGGCACGAAAGGTGTCGCCGGCGGCCAGCATCACCGTATGTCCCTGGTCCAGCAGCTTTCTCGCCAGTTTGCCAATGGTGGTGGTCTTGCCGACGCCATTCACCCCTACCACCAGTATCACGAATGGATGCTGGTTGCTGTCGATCACCAGCGGCTGGCTGACCGGCTGCAGCAATGCCAGCATCGCCTCTCCCAGGGCGTGTATCAGTGCGCCGACATCCTTGAGTTGTCGGCGTGCGACCTGATCGGTGAGACGATCGATGATCTTGGCGGTGGCCTCGACACCGACGTCCGCCATCAGCAGCCGGGTCTCCAGTTCTTCGAGGACTTCGTCGTCGATCGACCTTTTCAGCTCAAAGAAATCCGCCAGCCCGTACAGCAGATTGTCCTGGGTACGTGACAGTCTGCGTTTGAGATTGCGAAACATCTGCTTGCCGGTGTTCGTTGCGGCGTCGGCCTGTGTATGGCGATCGCGTCCTTGCCAACGTCTCAGCCAGGATTTGCCAGTTTTGTTGCCGGCATCCGCCGCGCTGCTGGTCGAGCCCGTCCCGGGCACATCGGCATCCTCGCCTGCGGGTTTGTGCCGATCGCTTTCAGAGCCGGACATTTGTATGCAATCCTGTTATGGGCCGGATCAGTTCATGTCTCGGATCCGGGAGTCATCGTGGCAACGCGGATACACAGCGCTGGACCGCGGCTATCCTACCATTCACTGCGTCCTGGCGGGCTCGGTCCTACGCAGCGCTGACTGTGGATTCACAGGGGATTTTTCGAACGAGTGGAATACTCCCCGTATTGCCGAGCGAGAAAAATTCTCTGTGGAGACAAAGAACAAGCGAGGGCGCGGGGTTCGGATCATCGCGGGTCGCTGGCGCGGCAGACGGCTGCCTGTGGTCGCGGCGCCAGGTCTGCGTCCATCGCCGGATCGGCTGCGGGAGACCTTGTTCAACTGGTTGCAACCGCGACTGCCCGGCTCGCGGTGTCTCGATCTGTTCGCAGGATCGGGAGCTTTGGGGCTGGAAGCGGCGTCCCGCGATGCCCGCGAGGTGGTGTTGGTGGAGAACAACCGCCAAGCGATACGCGGATTGGAGGCCTCGATTCGCACCCTGCAGGCGACAGCGGTTCGCCTCGAAGCCGCCGAAGCCGGGAACTTTCTGGGTCGGACGGGGGGCGGCTTCGATCTCGTCTTTCTCGATCCGCCGTTCGGCCAGGGGCTGGTTGGGCCGCTGTTGCGACGCCTGTTCGAAACTGCGGTGGTCAGCCCGGGGGGGCTGGTCTATGTGGAGATGGAGGCGGCCAGTGCTGACCCGGTGCTGCCACCGGGCTGGCTGATCGTCAGACGCAGCCGTTGCGGCGACAGCCTTGGTCGTCTGTTGAGCACGCCGGACACCTGACCACGAGGCTCGATGGTTGTGGTGCGGGCGAGCGAAGCACCGCATTCTCAATGGCTTGCCCAGCGCCCGGTGGATCGCCATAATGCCCGCTCGCATCTTGGAGAAGGAGAGCCGCCCATGGCGGTCGTGGCTCTTTACCCGGGCACTTTCGATCCCCTGACCAACGGTCACGTCGACCTGGTGGAAAGGGCATCGCGGTTGTTCGACCGTGTGGTACTCGGAATTGCCGACAGCCCCGGCAAGCAGCCGTTGTTCGATCTCGACCAGCGTGTACAGTTGTCCAGGCAGGTATTGCGGGACATGCCCAATGTGACGGTCGAGGGTTTCGATATATTGCTGGTCAACTTCGTGCGTGAGGTCGGTGGCACCGTGTTGCTGCGCGGTTTGCGCGCGGTTTCGGACTTCGATTACGAGTTTCAGCTGGCCGGTATGAATCGCCGCCTGGCGCCTGACATCGAAACTATTTTTTTGACGCCGGCTGAGCGCTATGCATTCATCTCCTCCAGCCTGGTGCGTGAAGTGTCCAAACTGGGGGGCAATGTCGATGCTTTCGTGCACCCTCTGGTGTCGCAGGCCTTGAAGGAAAAGTATGCACAATCCGCTTGACGCGGATGTCGGGGGCCGGAGGCGCGGGCAGGCTCGCGAGACGGGATTGCGATGGCGCTGATCATTACCGACGAGTGCATCAACTGCGATGTGTGCGAGCCCGAGTGCCCCAACGAGGCGATCGCACCGGGTGAGGAAATCTATGAGATCGACCCCGACCGTTGTACCGAGTGTGTTGGACATTTCGATACGCCGCAATGTGTCGAGGTCTGTCCGGTCGATTGCATTCCCCAGGACCCCGAGCGCCCGGAGGCGCAGGATCAGCTACTGGCGAAATATCATCGGCTGATGGCCGCTACGAGGCTGTCCGAGGATAGCGATCGTAGCGAGGGCGAGCCTGATTGAGTCAGATTTTTCGATCATTTGAGGCGAATAGTTGCGCTATTTAACGAAAATGATCGGCAAATATGGCCAATCAGGATTGTCCGCAGTAGATCAGTCTGTTCTCGGACAGCCTCCTAGCGACTGATCAGCGGAACTGGCAAGCTCAGCCGCGGCCAGCGGTCTGCCGAGCTGAAAGCCCTGCAGCAGATCGAAGCCCGCCTGTTTTGCCCTGATTTCCAGTGTTTCGGACTCGATACCTTCCGCCACCAGCAGGTAGCCTGCCTCCGCGACCAACCGCGCCAGACCGCGCGCGATATTGCCCGGACCCCCGGATGCGCCCAGCTCACCGACGATGCTTCTGTCGAATTTGACGATGTCCACCGGCATGCGGCCCAGGTAGCCGAGAGAGGAATAGCCGCTACCGAAATCATCGAGCGCGACCCGGAAGCCCTGCTCTCGCAACCGGCCCAGCTTTTCCGCGACCTGGTCCAGGCGGGTGATCAGAGTAGTCTCGGTGATCTCCAGGATGACGGCGTGGCGGACCATATGCTGTCGCAATGGCGCCAGGATGCTGATGACATCCGGGTGCATCAGCAGCGCGCCGGAGAGGTTGACCGACACTTCGGCCCCTGGCGGGAGCAGTTGCGCCTCGAGATCGGCCAGCAGTCGGTTGATGACGAGGCGATCAAGTTCCGATTCCAGTCTCCGGTTCCTGACCAGGGGCAGTATATCGGCGGGCATGATCAGCCCCTTGTCGTCCCGCAAACGTAACAGCGCCTCGTAGCCGACTGTGGCAGCGGTTCTGGCGCAGTACACCGGCTGGTAGTGCAGCTCGATGAGTGGTTCGCCCTCCAGGGCGCGGTACACCGCGCTGACATGGTGATTGGCGGTCAGTAGCTCGTTCTCCATCCCCGGCGACCAGGTGACCAGCTTGCCGCTGCCGGGGCGTTTGGCCTGGTACATGGCGACATCGGCACGATCGCGCAATTCCGCCAGTGCGGACGGATTCTTGCCACTGGTGTGTGCCATGCCGGAGCTGATACGCACCGGCTCGGTGATGCCGAGTTCCGCAAAAGGGTGAGCACTGACGGCTTCCAGACATCGTTGCCCGATCGCGGCGGCTTCGGCCGCGGTCACCTGCACCAGAGTGGTCACGAACTCATCGCCACCCAGCCGGTACAAATGGTCTCCCTCGCGCAACGCAGCGGCCAGCGCCAGCGCAATGCCACGGATGGTGAGGTCGCCGACCTGGTGGCCATAGCTGTCGTTGATCGACTTGAAGTGGTCGCAGTCGAACACCAGGCAGGCCACTTCGGTGCGCTGGTCCACTATGACCGCCTGGACCCGCAGCCAGTCTTCCTCGAAAGCGCGGCGGTTGTGGCAGCCGGTGAGCGGGTCGAGGTAAGCCAGTTGCCGCAGTTCGTCGTTTTTTTCGTCGAGATCCCGGTGCAGCCCGCTGAGGCGCTGCTGGTATCCCAGCAGCGCATTCTGCAAGGTCTCCAGCTCGCGCACCCGCGGTGGTCCCGGCAGCGCTGGGAGCGGGCCATCGTCGTCCCTGCCCGCCGTCTGCAGATGAGCCTCGAGCGCCCGTAGCGGTTTGCCGATCAGCGCCTGCACCGCGGCCACCACCAGCAATGCCAGTAGCACGCTGCCGAACAGAATTTCCACCATGCCCGCAGTGACGGTGCGTGCCATGCGTTCGGTGGCGGGCGCGGGTCGCAATTCATAAGCTGCATAGCGGTCGATATCCTTGATCGGACTGCGCTGCGTGGCCGGGGGCACGATCCGCAGGGTGTCCGGATCCAGGTATTCGAAGGTTGTGAGTGTGCTCAACGTGGACAGCAGGTCCAGGCGTATGCCCACAAACCCGCCCGGTGGCGCCTCACCTTCGAAGCGCTCCGCGGCGACCGGCAGAATTACCGCCAGGTGTGGTCCGCGTTCGTCGATGGCAAGGTACTCGCTGGCGCCGTCGATCTGCTCGGGCAGCAGCAGGTCATCGGCGCCCAGCAAGGGTAGTCCGGATTTGTTGTAGATCTCGATGGTGTCAACGTAGGTAGGCAGCCACAGAGGCCGGAGCAGTTGTTCGGTACGCCAGAACTTGTAGAAGCGAGGGTCACGCAGTTGCGCCCGGGTTTCGTTGTGGTTGGCGATACGATGAGCGAGATAGATGGTTTCGGTATGTGCCGCCGCCAGCGCGCGTTGCAGTTCTTGCGCGGCGCCCTGCAAGCGGCTTTCGATGGCCAGCCCGCGAATATCCTGGACCCTGATGACCGTGTAGACGCCCAGCAACGCGACCAGCAAGAGGCTGAACGCAAGCAATATCCCTGCGTACTGCGAGATGGTGAAACGCAGTCTGTTGGTGCCGGTATTCATGGCG
>CBDVAK010000154.1:0-7839 GCA_965371945.1 uncultured Candidatus Competibacteraceae bacterium | reverse complement strand
TCCGCTTTGGACTCAGTACGGTGTCAGACAAACGCGTGTTGGTGCTGGAATGCGAATCTTGCAGCGCGCCGGTTTTCCTGCGTATCAACAAGGAGGAGGAGTTTTACGTACGCAGTGGGCCGGCCAGTCGCAAATTGCCGCCCAGCAAGCTGCTCAGCTATGTGCAGGCACGCCAAAGCGGTAGCAACACATGAAGGAACTGGTGCCACGCGATCCGAATTTTGAGCCCCGGGTACGGAACAGTTTCGGCCGCCAGACAATCATGACCACGTTGGGCGCCCGGCTGGCCGGCGTATCAGCGGGAGTAGTGGAGATCGTACTGCCCTATCGGGCGGATCTGGTTCAGCAACACGGCTTTCTGCATGGTGGCGTGATCACCACCATCGTCGACAGCGCATGTGGTTATGCGGCCTACAGCCTGATGGCGGCGGGCGCCCACGTGTTGACGATCGAGTTCAAGGTGAATTTTCTGGCCCCCGCGGCCGGCGAGGAATTCCGGGCCCATGGTCGCGTCGTGCGCGCCGGTCGTACCATCTATGTTTGCAATGGTGATGTGTATGCCCGTACCGGTGGCAGCGACAAGCAGGTGGCGACGATGCTGGCGACCATGATGACGCTCGAGGATGAGCCGACGCAGTCAGACCAGGCCGAAGTTGTTGACCCGCCCCTGCCAGGTCACCACCGGCGTGCCCCGGAGTAGTTCGGCCAGGTCCGTCAATATTCGCTCCACGCGCTCGGGCAGGTCGAAGAACTCGATCACCAGCGGCAGGTCCATGGACAGGTCCAGCAGGCTTGCAGAGTGCATCTTCCCCGAGTGCCCGAACCCGCTGATGCCACGGAACACGGTGACACCGCGCACCCGTTCGACGTCGTGCAGTTTGTTGATCAGATCGTCCAGCAGATGCTGGCTTTCGGACAAATAGATTCTGGCCACGGTGATTTCGGTCATATTCATAGTTGTCTCGCCACGATCAGTCCCAGCCAGGTCCCCACCACGCACAAGCTTACGTTGAGGAGTACATTGGCGGCGGCCGCCGAAAAACGCCCGCCCTGAAGCAGGTTGATCGTTTCCAGGCTGAAAGTCGAAAATGTGGTGAAGGAGCCCAGCAATCCGATCAGCACCAGCGATCGAATTTCCGGGCCCACCGCCAAGCGTTCGAGGAACAGCACCGAAAGGGCACCGATACCGAAGCTGCCGAGGATGTTTACCGACAGTGTGCCGTAGGGAAACCCACGCCCTATCGCGGCGTGTACACCGATCGAGACCCAGAATCGCAGCACCGCACCGACGGCTCCGCCGGCCGCTATCGCCAATGTCTGTAGCATCAGCTCTGTTCCGCCAGTTGCCGCGGCGTCATCATCCCTGTCATGGTTGATGATCCGCCGATGTCGCGTGCCCCATCACATGGTATTTTGGTCATGCAGTCACTCGTCGTCTGGTCTGTAGAATAGAACACAGCCGCGTCGAAGGCACCCGGAGTGCGTGCCGGCGGCTGCTGGCGCCGATATGAAAGGGGAAACCGGGGATGTCAAATAAATTGCCGAAAGCACCCCACTATATCGTCGCCTCGGAATATCTGGAATCCGCACGTCACAGCCTGTTGCCGCCCGCAACTCCCTGGCGAGGCGGTAGCGAGCGCTTTTTATGTGCGGCGGAAGATCGCTGGATCACGCCCTCGGAACGCACGGGCCTGACCCGGACCCCGGATTGCGCCAGCACCATTGATTACCTGCAACGGCTGGCATCGGCTCGCCCGGAGATTGAACTACGGCTGCTGGAGGAGCCTTCTGGTGAGGGCAGGGACATTTGGATGGCGGTGGTCTCACGCAGCGCCGACAAATCCTGCCAGGGATTGCGAAAGACCGGCTTGCCCACGGTGCTGATCGAAGCCGCCATCCACCCCGGTGAATCCTGCGGCAAGGATGCCGGTCTGATGCTGTTGCGTGATCTCACCGGCGATGGGCGCCACGCCACCCTGCTGGATGCCGTCAATGTGTTGTTTGTGCCGATCTTGAACATCGATGGCCACGAACGCAGCAGTCCGTGGGGGCGCAGCAATCAGCGTGGTCCGGAGTGCACCGGTTGGCGCAGCAATGCCTGTAACCACAATC
Source organism: uncultured Candidatus Competibacteraceae bacterium (assembly GCA_965371945.1). Lineage (GTDB taxonomy): Bacteria > Pseudomonadota > Gammaproteobacteria > Competibacterales > JAHEDQ01 > CBDVAK01. Next base: position 5,727 of record CBDVAK010000154.1, on the reverse strand, counting down.
TCAACCGCGATTTCATGAAACTGGATTCCCCGGAAATTCGCAATATTGTGCGGGTGATCGATGGCTGGGACCCGGATTTCTTTATCGACGCGCATTCCACCGATGGCGCCAATTATCAGTACGACGTCACCTTTGGCCACAATGGTGAAACCGGCTGGTCCCCGGCCACTAGCCGCTGGATGAACCAGTCACTATTTCCCGATGTGTACCAGCAACTGCAAGAAATGGGGCATCTTCCGTATGTCTGCATCGATTTCAACGACCCGTTGGATCCTTCGGCCGGATTCTATCCCTACTACACGGACCTGCCGCGGTTCAGCAACGGCTACGGTGACGCCCGGCAGACACCCTCGCTACTGCTCGAGATCCATTCTCTGAAACCGTATCGGCAGCAGGTGCTTGGCAGTTATGTTTTTTTCCTGGCTGTGCTGCGACACCTGGCCACGCAAACGGCTGCTTTACGGGCGGCGGTCGAGGCGGACCGCAAGTCGCGTCCGGACCCGGTGCCATTGAGCTTCAGGGCTCCGCAAGGGGAAGCCGGGCAGGTCGATTTTCTGATCAACCGATGGGAGTTTTTCGAATCCGAGGTGACCGGGGCTCGCATGATTCGCTGGTCCAATGACCCGATCGAGACCCGTGTGCCGGTGACACCGACCACGGTCGCGGATCAGGTTTGTGCGCGGCCCCGGGCCTTCTACGTGCCGCGCCAGTGGGGTGGGGTGATCCGCACGCTGGCTTTGCACGGGATCATCATGGAGACTCTGGATACGGCGCAAGACATCGAGGTCGTGTTGTCGCGCATTCCGATGGTCAGCATTTCCGAGACCTGGGAACCGGTGCGGACCTTTGGTCAGCGACTGCCGATCACCGAAGGTCGGTTGCGGATCAACGGGGCGATCGAACCGGTGCGACGGGTGGTGAGATTCCCGGCTGGTTCGGTGCGGGTGCCGGTGGACCAGGACCTGGGAACCCTGGCGGTGTTGCTGCTGGCGCCCAACAGCCCGGATTCGCTCCTGCAATGGGGGTTCTTCAATTCCGTCATGACCCAGGAGGAGGGGATCGAGCCATACATCATGGAGCCCATGGCCCGCAGGATGCTCGCCGAAAGCCCGGATCTGGAGGCAGAGTTCCGCGCCCGTCTCGGCGCGGATTCGGAGTTCGCGGCGGACCCGATGGCGCGGCTGGAGTGGTTTTATCTACGCACACCGTTTGCCGACCAGAACCGCTATCTGTATCCGGTCGGTATGGAGAGCACCTGAGCTTTGGTTGTGCGTCGGGTCAGGCGGGGCGCTGTTGCAATTCCTTGAGCGCCTTCAGACCCTTCTTGCGCTGTGCCCGGACCACCAGGATCTGTTCCTCTAGCAGCCGGGTTTCGGCCTCATCAGTGTTCCCGCAACGGGCTTCCAGTGCTTTCTGACGCTTTTTCAGTTTCTTCAGAACTACTTTTATTGAATCCGCATGATGTATCTGCGCCTTGTAGTCGTCATCGAGAAACTCCCGTAGTTTTCTGAGCAGTTTCCGCACTTTTGGCTTAGTGGCCATGGGCCTGGTCCTCGCTGCCGTCGGGATCGCCCCGACGTGTAGCATCAGATAGCTGCGAATTGGTGGCAGATTCATCGGCCAAGTCTCCTGTTCGATGACTTGCCTTCAGAGTACCGCTGCCAGGTTACAGTGATGTGTCAGTTTCGGGTTCCGTGACCCCAGTTAATTTGGTTGCGGATTTTCAGCCACGCTCTTCCCGCAAAACCTCCGCGACATCCGCTTCATCGAGACTGACCGCATGTTCCGCCACCTGCTCTTCCAGGCTCAAGCGGCGGATGTTGACTTCGGCCGCATCGATCAGTTTCATACCGATATTGTTGGCGATCGCCGAATCGTTGATCAGCGAACTGGCCATCTGGTCGGTGATCAGGCGGTTGCGGATCAACCGGTCCAGCGTACCGTTAGTGAGTATGTCATTTCTGCGAATCTCGACCTTGGCGTCGTCCAGGGAGAGCGCCACCGCCTGCGGATCGGATTCCATTTGGTTGACCTGCCGGAGCAGGGTTCCGAGTTGGCTGCGAATGCGGTCGTATTCGGCGCGCATATAGCGGTTGTCCGAAACCAGATAGTGTGACACGTTGACTTGCAGCATGCCGATGCTCTTGACCGCCTCCACCAGATCCCTGCTGATGTTGACGATCTCGTGGAGGTTGCGCGCCTGCGCAGGGCTCATGCCGGCCTGGGCTCTGGTCGCGAACTCGATGATGGCACTGTAGATACCCTTGACCCGTTTCTGGTAGATGTCCTCGACATCGATATCCATGGCGGTGCGGGTACGGGTGGCTACGTCGCCCAGATCCTGGTCCGAGAGAATATCCTCGCGGTGCAGACTCAGCGCGTGCGCCAGGATCTCGAAGGCATTCTGGAACAGATGCTGGGTTTCCTGGACGATCACGCTCAGCGCGGTATCGGGGTAGGCGAGGGCGGCGTCATTGAGGTAGTGGGCCCGTGAGATATCGGCAGGTCGCTCCGGAATCACGCGCTGCAGAAACCGCACCATGTACCCCATGAAGGGCACGTTGACCGCCACCCCGATCAGATTGAACAGGGTATGAAACACTGCCAGCTTGAGGGTGTAGTCTTCGGCACCGATGCCGACAACCAGGCTGATCTCGTCCACTGCCCACATCAACTGCTTGATAAGGAGGATGGCGATCAGACCGGTGGTCAGGTTGAAGATCAGATGTGCGCCCGCCAGTTGTTTGCCGGCGGTGTTGGCGCTCAGTGAGCCGATGATCGCGGTGATGGTGGTGCCGATATTGGCGCCGATCGCCAGCGCCAGTGAATTTTCGTAGGTGATTTGCCCGGCCGCGAGCGCGGTGATGGTCAGGATCAAAGTGGCGTGACTCGATTGCATGACCACGGTTGCCGCTACCCCGACTCCGGTATAGACCAGCAGCCCCAGCAAACCCGGGAGCGCGAAGCGGGCCAGATCGAACGCGTCCTTGAATGACTCAAAGCCGACTTTCATGTAGTGGATGCCAAGAAACAGAAAGCCCAGCCCGGTGAGGATATAGCCGATCCCGCGCAGCGATTTGCTATTCTGGAACAGCAGGATGACGCCGAATACCAGCATCGGCATGGCGTAGGCGGATATCTTCACCTTGAGTCCGAAGCCGGCCACCAGCCAGGCGCCGGTCGTGGTGCCGATATTGGCGCCGAATATGATCCCCACGCCGGCCGTCAGCCCGATCAGGCCGGCACTCAGAAAGGAGATGGCGATCACCGACACCAGTGAGCTGGACTGCATCAAACTGGTGGAGAGCATGCCAAAACTCAAGCTTTTCCAGAGTCGGTCGGTGGATCGCTGCAACAGCTTTTCGAGTGTGCCGCCGGTAAAAACTTTGAAGCCTTCTTCCAGCGAGATCATCCCGAACAGGAAAATGGCCACGCCAGCGGCAATTTCCTTGAATTCAGGGCTGACCCAGAAACCGAACGCCAATACCAGGAATATGGACGGTAGCAGGACTTTTTTGAGCATTGTTGCCTTCACGGTTGTGTTTGGAGCCGTAGGCAATAAGTTCGGCTCCCCAATGGATACTGCCGCGGCAGCCAAATGTTACAGTTTTATTGCAGGTATTTGTAGCTTTGTGATGAACACAGAGGATTTTCCGCGGTCGTGTTGCGAGTCATGAGCACTCAGTAGGGCTGGGTTCGATAGAGCTGTTGCGCGCAGCCGGGTTGCAGGTCCTGCCAGTCCTGTTCGAACTGAAGATGGACCAGCCCGGCGGGCGGTAGCCTTGGTTGGCCCTGTGGGTTGCCGGTGTCGGATGCATCGAGATAGGCGGCCAGCCCTTCCAGTCCGGGGTTGTGTCCTACCAACAACACCGACGTCGTCGCCGGCGGGCACTCGGACAGCACGGCAAGCAGTGTGCCCACCGAGGCGTTGTAGACACGTATGTCCCAGCGCACCTGGTCTGGCTCGCGCCGCAATCCGGCACAAACAGCCAGCATGGTCCGCCTGGCCCGTTCCGCGGTTGAGGCGATCAGCACATCCGGTGTGCTGACGTGTTCCGCCAGCCACACGCCCATATGGTTGGCATCCTGCTGACCCCTGGGGCTGAGTATCCTTTCCGCGTCAGTCGCGGCGATGGTGCCGTTTTCAGCTTCCGCGTGGCGCAGGATCAGCAGTTCGGGCATGTTTGCGTCAGCCGGTCACGGCCACTTCGGTAGTGAAGGCACCAAAGCTGAGTGCGGCCATGATGATCACCGTCAGTATCAGCATCAGCGGCCAGTTGAAACGCAACCACTTGGCATACGACACCCGGCCCAGTGCCAGCCCACCCATCACCACACCTGAAGTCGGAGTGATGAAGTTGACCAGGCCGGAGGCCGATTGATAGGCAGTGACCACCAGATCCCGGCTGACACCGGAGAAGTCCGCCAGCGGTGCCATGATCGGCATGGTCAACACCGCCAGTCCGGACGAGGAGGGCACCAGGAAAGAAAGACCGACCTCGATCCAGTACATGGTGTTGATAAAGGCAACGGTCGATAGCCCTTGCACGGCCTGTGCGGACCACTCCAGAAACGTATCGGTGATCATGCCGGCATCCATGATCACCACGATGCCGCGGGCGATGCCGATGACCAATGCGACGCCGAGCAGATCAGCGGCGCCTGATACGAACGTCGAGGTGAGCTCCTCTTCGCTCAAACGGGCGAAAACACCGATGATGATCGCCGACACGAAAAACAGCGCCGACATCTCCGACATCCACCAACCCCCCGCCGACACGCCCCAGATCATGATTCCAAAGGTGATACCGAACAGGATCAGTATGATCTTGTGGCGGGTGGTGAATTCACCGGTGGCCGCGTTTTCCTCGGCCCCCTGGTCCAGGAAGTGAGCTTCGTTGGATTCTTTCTGGTCCGCTACCAGTGAGCGGGAAGGGTCCTTGCGCACCCGCTCCGCATAGCGCATGACATAGAGTATGCACACGATCAATCCAACCACCAGGATCAGGGCGCGCATGTAGATGCCGTCGGTGAAGGGCACGCCGGCGGCGTTGGATGCGATCACCGTGGCAAAGGCGTTGATGGTCGATCCCAGGGTGCCCATGGCGGCGCCGATCATGACGATAGCGACCCCGGTCACCGAATCGTAACCGGCGGCGATCACCACCGGTATCACCAGCAGATAGAACGGGATGGTCTCCTCCGCCATGCCATAGACAGTGCCACCGGCTGCGAATATAGTCATCAGAATCGGGATCATCCATTTCTCGCGGCCCTTCAGTTTGGCGGTGATCCGGGCAATGCCGGCATCGATTGCGCCGGTTTTGGTGACCACTGCCAGAAATCCACCGATAAACAGCACGAAGGCGGAAACATCGAAGGCGTTGACCTCGCCGGTTTCCGGGTTGTACCAGCCGGCGATGGGCGCCATGGCGACCGCAAAGAAGCCCTGGGGCTCCGGTTCGACCTGATGATAGGTGCCGGGGATCGGGACTTCCCTGTCCAGCGCCTCGTCCTGTTGCCGCTCATACTGACCGGCGGGCACAATCCAGGTGAGCACCGCCATCACCACGATGATGAACATCAACACGGTGTAGGCAGACGGAAACTTGAACCTGCTCATGTCTTCATTCTCCCCAAATAGTGCAGAGACGGCCTTTGCGGCCGCCCGCTATGATACGCAGCGACGGTTTGCCGCAGGATTCGCGACCATCCGGACAACAGCCC
>CBDVAK010000153.1:0-7880 GCA_965371945.1 uncultured Candidatus Competibacteraceae bacterium | reverse complement strand
TCAGATCGCGTTCCGTCTGGAACTGCGCGACCAGGATGGCCGCCAAAGAATCATCTGGCATGGCTATCGCGACGGTAGAATGCAGGAATTCGACACCGACCCGGATACCGGCTTTTGGCAGCGAACCGGCGTCGCCCTGATGGGTCTGTTGCCCGTCGAGTCACAGCTTTGAGCGAATGCTACATCTACGACCATGTCCGCACCACCCGCACCCACATTGCCCCGGCTCATTCAAAGCGATGCGCTGCTTGAGCTATCTCCCGTATGCACCTTGTTTTCCCGCAGCGCCAGTGTCTCGGCGCCCAGCGCCACCATGCGCAACTGGCGGATCATGCGCTCGGCCAGCGCGTCACGATCACGCCCCTGCAGTCTGAGCGCTTCCAGCCCTTCATTGAAAACGATGGTGACCATCGCCTCAGCCACCAGTGGAGGATCCTGCATCGGCACCCCGCGCTGCTCGCTTTCCCATTTCAGGTCGCTGGTGAGTTCTTCGACAAAGGATTCGATCTCGCGTCGAATCGCGCGGCGAAAGGCAGGAGAGCCCACCGCCCGCTCTCTGGAGAGTAGATAGAACAGGTTGGTGTTCTCGCTCAGGAACTCCATGAAGGTCTCCACCGAGGCGCGCAACACGCCGCCATCACGTTCGAACCGCTGGCGCGCCTGCCGCATCAGCCGGCGCAGGGTGAGACCGGCCTCATCGACCAGGGTCAGACCCAGCTCTTCGAGGTCGTGGAAATGGCGATAAAAAGAGGTAGGCGCGATACCGGCCTCGCGTGCCACTTCACGCAGGCTCAGATTGGAGAACCCACGCTCGGCATTGATCTGGCCCAGCGCCGCATCGATCAGACTGCGCCTTGTGCGTTCTTTTTGTTCGGCTCTGGCTGTCATAGGCCCGTCGTTTCCGCTTCCTGCTGGCGGCCCATCATATGCTGATTTCCAGACAGAACACGAACACTCGTACCGGGTGGGCCGTAAAAGGAACTTGACCGATACCCGCGTGGTCTATAGATTCAGCGCACAGGTGTACGCACAAACGTGCGCTGAACAGCAGACCGTAGGGTTCGCGCCCGGGCCCTCACAAACGGCAGGAGCGATATGGTATGAGCGTGATCGCAGTGACGATTCTGGTGCTGGCAGGCGTGGTATTGCTGGCAGCCATACGCGCGCGGTTATGGCTGTGGACCGCATCCACAGGCTTGTTGTTGCTGGGTGTGGCGCTGGTCACCGGCTCCTTGTCTCCGATCGGCACCGTCGCATGGTTATTGCTGGCGACGTTCAATATCCCCGCGGTTCGTTACCGTGTGTTCAGCGGGCCGTTACTCGGAATGTTTCGCAAGGCGTTACCCGCAATGTCCGCTACCGAGCGTGAGGCGCTTGAAGCCGGAACCGTGTGGTGGGATGCGGAACTGTTTTCCGGACGCCCCGACTGGAGGCGGTTGCTGGACTCTCCCAAACCTGCGCTCAGCCCGGAGGAGCAGGCGTTTCTCGATGGTCCCACCAATGAGCTGTGCGGGATGCTGGATGACTGGTACATCGGCCATCAGCTCCGTGATCTGCCGGCCGAAGTGTGGCAGTTCATCAAGGACCAGGGATTCTTCGGTCTGATCATCGCACCAGAGCACGGTGGCAAGGGATTTTCGGCCCAGGCGCATTCCGCCATCGTATCCATGGTCTCGACCCGCAGCATCACTGCCGCGGTCACCATCATGGTACCCAATTCGCTGGGGCCCGCTGAGTTGCTACACCGCTATGGTACGCAGCAGCAAAAAGACCACTACCTGCCACGACTGGCGAGCGGCCAGGAGATACCCTGTTTTGCGCTCACCGGGCCCGAGGCCGGTTCAGACGCCGCTTCCATGCCCGACCGCGGAGTGGTGTGCTATGGCGAGCATGCCGGCGAGCGTGTGCTCGGTCTGCGTTTGAGCTGGGAAAAGCGCTATATCACCCTCGCCCCGGTGGCTACGGTCCTGGGTCTGGCGATTCGGGTGGTCGATCCGGATCATCTGTTGGGTGACGATGATGTACCGGGCATTACCCTGGCGCTGGTTCCCGCCAGCCATCCGGGTGTGGAGATCGGTCGCCGGCACTACCCGTCCAGCCAGGCCTTCATGAACGGTCCCACCACCGGCAAGGATGTGTTCATCCCCATGGATTGGGTGATCGGGGGCCCGCAGAGAGTTGGCCAGGGCTGGCGCATGCTGATGAACTGTCTGGCAGCAGGGCGGGCCATCTCGCTGCCGGCCATGGGCACCTCCGCAGCCAAGATGTCGGCGCGGTTGACCGGGGCCTATGCCCGCATACGGCGTCAGTTCAAACTGCCGATCGGCTATCTGGAAGGTGTGGAGGAACCGCTGGCCAGGATCGCGGGCCAGGCTTACGGGCTGGAATCCGCGCGCCGATTGACTGCTGCCGCCATCGATGACGGCCACGAACCGTCAGTCATATCCGCCATGCTCAAGTACCGCGCCACCGAGGGTATGCGCCAGGCACTCAATGACGCCATGGATGTGCACGGCGGACGAGCGATCTGTGGTGGACCATCCAACTATCTGTCCAGTGCCTACCAGGGCATTCCGGTGGCGATCACAGTGGAAGGCGCCAACATTCTGACCCGTAGCATGATCGTGTTCGGGCAGGGCGCGTTGCGTTGCCATCCCTGGCTGTTCAAGGAAATCGAAGCAGCCCGGGACAGCGATCAGCAACAGAGCCTGGTGGCATTCGACATCGCCTTGCGCGGTCATCTTTCCTACACGTTCGCCAACCTCGCCCGCGCCTGGGTCCACAATGCCACGGCCGGGAGGTTGCTGCGGGCACCGGCGAATGCAGGCAACGCCCACTGGTTTCGACAGGCGACGCGGGCCACCATCAGCTTCTCACTGGTGGCCGACCTGACCCTGTTGACTCTGGGTGGCGCACTCAAACGTCGCGAAAAGCTTTCCGGCCGCTTTGCCGACATCCTCAGCGAGCTGTATATCATGAGCGCCACCCTCAAACGCTTCGAGGACGAGGACCGCCCGGCCGCGGATCAACCACTGGTCGACTACGTGTGCGCCAACACCCTGCATCTGGTGCAGGAGCGACTCGATGGGATCATACAAAACCTGCCAGTACGCCCTCTGGCCTGGCTACTGCGCGCCACGGTGTTTCCCTGGGGTATGCGCCGCAAGGCAGTGGCAGATGAGCTGGGCCACCGCGTCGCCAGACTGCTGCTGGCTCCTTCGGCGACCCGCGACCGCTTGACGGCTGGCGTCTATGTTAGCAACGATGCCGAGGATGTCACCGGGCGTATGGAGTACGCACTCAATCTGGTGGTGGAAGCGGAACCCCTGGAACGCCGGCTGCGGGAAGCGCAGCGGCGTGGACAGTTGCAGGACGACGATGGTGATCTGACCGCCGCGGGCCTGCAAGCCGGTATCATCGACGACCGCGAGGCAGACCTGTTGCAGCGCACCCGGGCTGCGGTCCGTGCCGCCATCATGGTGGATGACTTTGCGCCGGAGGCATTGGCGCCGGGCAACACCGCAACCAACCTCAGAAGCGTGGAAGCCGCCTGAGCGGCGATCCCCGAAACAACCAATCTCAGCTCACTATGGACAAAATGGCAGACATGACAGCCGCAAACCCGCCCGAAACAGTACCGGCATGGCGTCACTGGACCTTGCAGCGCGATCTCGATGATATCGCCTGGTTGTGGCTGGATCGCGCCGGCGAGAAGGTAAATTCCCTGTCACACGAAGTGCTGGCGGAATTTGGCGACATACTCGGCCAACTGGAACAATCGGTGCCAACCGGGCTGGTGATCCTGTCTGCCAAGAAGACCGGATTCATCCTCGGCGCCGACATCCGCGAATTCGACACCTTGACGGAGCAAGCGGCGATCGCCGACCAGATTCGGGGAGTCCATGCCCTGTTTGCGCGGCTGGAGCAGTTGCCGTGTCCCACGGTCGCCGCCATTCGTGGATTCTGTCTGGGTGGCGGGCTCGAATTGGCTCTGGCCTGTGACTACCGGATTGCCCAGGACGTGGATGCCACCCGGATCGGGTTTCCGGAGATCAAGCTGGGCATATTCCCCGGTTTCGGTGGCTCGGCGCGCAGCCTGCAACTGCTGGGTGGCCGTCAGGCGATGGAGATCATGCTCAGCGCGCGCAACCTGAGGGCTCGTGCCGCCCGCGCCATGGGCTTGATCGACGAGACTGTTTCGCAACACGGCGAACTGCGCTGGGCGGCACGGCGCGCGGTGCTGCAAAAGCGCAAGTCCAGAGGCGCCGGCAAACTCGAAAAGCTGACCAACACAGCGCCATTGCGTGCGTTGCTGGCCCCGATCATGGCGAAACAGGTGGCCCGTAAGGCCCGCCGCGAGCACTACCCGGCGCCCTATGCGCTCATCGATCTGTGGCGGCGTCACGGCAATGACAAGGCACGGATGCTGGAGGGCGAGGCTGATGGCGTTGCGCGGTTGATGATCGGTGATAGCGCGCGTGGACTGCGACGTGTGTTTCATTTGATGGAACGACTCAAGAGTCTGGGCAAAGCGCTGGGCAAGGACAGTGCGTTTGAGCCCCGCCGTGTGCACGTCATCGGTGCCGGCGTGATGGGTGGTGATATCGCCGCCTGGTGCGTGGTGCGGGGCATGGAGGTCACACTTCAAGATCGCGGCATGGAATATATCGAGCCGGCGCTCAAACGGGCGACAGGTCTGTTTCGCAAACGGCTTAGAAAACCCCATCTGGTCAAGAACGCCCAGGCGCGGTTGATCGCGGACCCGGAGGGCAAGGGAGTTGCCCGCGCCGACCTGGTGATCGAGGCGATCTTCGAGAATCTGGAAGCCAAACAGGCCCTGTTCAAGGAACTGGAGCCGCGGCTCCAACCGGGTGCGGTGCTGGCTACCAACACCTCGGCGATTCCGCTGGCGGACATCGCCTCGGTGCTGCAGCAACCGCAACGTCTGATCGGTCTGCACTTTTTTAACCCGGTGGCGCAGATGCCGCTGGTCGAGGTGGTGCGGGACCAAAGCACCGACAGCGAGGAAGTCTCCAAGGGTTGCGCCTTTGCCAATGCGATCGGCAAGCTGCCGCTGACCGTCATGAGCGCACCCGGATTCCTGGTCAACCGGGTGCTGGCCCCGTACCTGATGGAAGCCATGGCCGCGAACCAGGATGGCATCCCCCGGGAGGCCATCGATGAAGCGGCATTGGCATTCGGCATGCCCATGGGACCGGTGGAACTGGCCGATACCGTAGGGCTCGACGTCTGTTTGATGGTGGCCGGAGTGCTGGGTGATGAATCCAGTCCGGCTGCGCGGGACAAGCTCAAAACGCTGGTGGAGGCAGGCCAGCTCGGCAAGAAGACGGGACAAGGCCTGTACCGCTGGGAAAAAGGCAAACCGGTTCGTGATTCGAAGGCGATCAAGGGCACCGATCTCGAAGCCCTGGGGCAGAGACTGCTCGAGCCGCTGCTGAAACAGTGCCAGGGCTGTCTCGCCGATCACATCGTCGATGATGCCGATCTGCTCGACGCAGGGGTCATCTTCGGCACCGGGTTCGCGCCTTTCCGCGGCGGTCCCCTGCACTATCTGGAATCCAGGAACGCTCAGCCGTCCTGACCTCGAGCGCACTCACGGGCCGATCCGGTCGGCCCACAATTCCGGGAAATCTACGATGAAACATACCAAGCTGCGTCGCGTTGCCATCGTTGGGGGCATCCGCATCCCTTTCTGCCGGTCAGGTACCGGTTACCAGACGCTGTCCAACAAGGACATGCTGGCGCACACGCTGCAGGCGCTGGTGGAGCGTTATCGGCTCGCCGGCGAGCACATTGACGAGGTGGCGGGCGGAGCGGTCACCACCCATTCGCGAGACTGGAACCTGACTCGTGAGGCGGTGCTCAGCACCGAACTCGCCGCCACCACGCCGGGCATCACCATGCAGCAGGCCTGCGGGACCAGCCTGCAGGCCGCCATGCTGCAAGGCGCCCGTATCGCCACCGGTGAGATGGATTCGGCAATCGCCTGCGGAGCCGACACCACCAGCGATGCACCGATCGTGTTCTCGCATCGGTTCGCCAGCCGGCTGATGAAGATGTCCCGGGCCCGCGACCTGAAGTCGCGGCTCGGTGCATTCAAGGGTATGAGTCTGGCGGAATTGAAGCCCTTGGCGCCATCGGCCAACGAGCCGCGCACACTCCTTTCCATGGGGCAGCACTGCGAAATGATGGCCAGAGAATGGCAGATCAGCCGGGAAGCACAGGACGAACTGGCGGTGGCCAGCCACCACAAGGCGGCGGCCGCCTACGAAGCGGGTTTTTTCGACGACCTGCTGGTGCCCTGCGAAGGTGTCAGCAGGGATAACAACCTGCGTGCCGACACCAGTATCAAGGCCATGAGTGGTCTGCGTACCGTGTTCGATAAAAGCGAGCATGGCACCCTGACCGCGGGCAACAGCACGCCATTGACCGACGGCGCAGCCGCGGTCCTGCTGGCATCCGAGGATTGGGCGCAGCAACACGGACTGCCGGTTCTGGCCTACCTCACCCACTCCAAGACCGCGGCCGTGGATTTCGTGTCTGGAGAGGGGCTGCTGATGGCGCCGACCGTGGCGGTCTCGGACATGTTGCGCCGGGCTGAGCTCAGTTTGCAGGACTTTGACTTCTACGAGATACACGAAGCTTTCGCGGCCCAGGTGCTGTGCACGCTCAAGGCCTGGGAATCAGAGCAGTATTGCCAGCAGCGGCTGGGGCGCAAAGAGGCCATGGGCAGCATCGACATGGGCCGCCTCAATGTCGCCGGCAGCAGTCTGGCGGTGGGGCATCCGTTTGCGGCCACCGGCGCGAGAATCATCTCGGTGCTCGCCAAGCTGCTGTCGGAGAAGGGTTCCGGACGCGGTTTGATCTCAGTTTGTACCGCCGGCGGCATGGGCGTCACCGCCATACTGGAGCGGCCCTGAGGGCACGTCAATCAGCAGGGTTGCGCCTTGCCAGTCGCTGGCGTCGGGGATGGGCGCCAGCGAAGCGTTGGCGGTATAGCGGCTGCCGTCATAGCGCAGCAGGCCGTATCCCACCGGGCCACCTCCCCCGCCCCGGGTCACCACCAGGTTGCGCCAGCCGTCAGATCGGGTGCCGGCCTGGTAGATCGGCTCTCTGACCACGCTCGTTGCCGAGCGCATCACGAACTTGTCATCGACACGCTGGAACACCAGCAGGGTACAACCGCCCGTTCCGCACCAATAGGGTGACTGCATCAGTACCAGGACATCGTTGCGGCCATCGCCGCTCAAATCGGTGTAGGCCTCGGTTCTGGGCAGCGCGAAAAGCCCGGGATCCCCTTGCTCGCGCAGATAGTCCTTTAACGCACTATCCAGATCCCCGGCCGGTGCGGACATGTCGCGGACGATTTTGGTCGCGGGACCGGCACATCCGCCCAGCCATAGCAACAAAACGACAGTCGGCACGATCGCCAGACTTCCACGCATGGCTCAGGGTTCTCCGCGATGGCTGTCGGGTGCGACTGTGCCGTTCGGCAGGCGGCCGTAGTACAGAAACAAGCGGTCAAAGATGCGCAGGTGGATACCGGTCAGGATCGAACCCCAGAGCCCGATCAACGCCGATACGCCCAGCGGCGCCATCCACCGCGCCAGCCTCGCCCTTGCCGCTCGCAGCCAGTCGATGCTGTCCATCCAGCGCACGAGTCGGGCGTTCTGCCCGTATGCAAGCCCGCTGAGCGCCAGCAGAGCGAGCACCCCCCAGAGCCAACCCGGCAGCGGCGGCAACAGGTAGAACGCTACCGCAACCAACAGGAGCGGCAACAACGCCGGTACGATCACGATCAACCAGGGCAGCGGTTGGTGCAGTAGAAACACCTTGAAAAACTGGTTGCTGCCGACCTC
>CBDVAK010000152.1:0-7985 GCA_965371945.1 uncultured Candidatus Competibacteraceae bacterium | reverse complement strand
GACTCACGCAGGAACACATAGGGGTCCAGGGCGGCGGCATCCAGCACTCGCTCGGCCGCTAGCAGATTGGCGCGATCATTGACCACGCGAGTGATCACCAGACCCCAATAGGTGGCGTTGTCCCTGATCACGAACAGCGGGTCGAGCACGATGTCACCACCCAGGCCCCAGGTGTCCCGGGTAGTGCGCGGGCCAAAGAACGGCACTACCAGATAGGAGCCGCTGTCGAATCCCCACACGCCCAGCGTCTGACCGAAGTCCTCGTTGTGGCGGGGCAGATCCATCATGTTACTGGCGAAATCCACAAACCCCAGCAGTCCGAAGGTGGAATTGAACAAAAATCGGGTGAGATCGTCGAGCGCATTGTGTCCTTTGCCCTGCAATGCCTGGTTCACCGCGATCGGCAGATCGGCGATATTGTCGAAAAAGTTAGTGACACCGGTCTTGGCGAAGCTCGGCAATACAAAATCGTAGCCGGTCGCAATCGGCTTCAGAAACATGGTGTCAAGGCCATCGTTGAATGTGTACATGGAGCGGTTGAACGATTCGTAGGGGTCTCGTGGGTCGAGTTGCTCGGCCGGAATAGAGGCACAACCTGCTGACACGGCAACCGCGGCGATGACAAACAAGCGTTGCGGAAACCTGGTGAGTGCTTTGAACAATGGCACGGTGCAACCCGATATTGGCGTAGTGAATTATCAGGATAATAGCCTAGTGATCAGGACAATGCACCGGCGGCTGTGCGAACTTGGTCACCTGATTGCGGCGCCTGCCGACGATATTACCGGCACGATGCACTAGACTGCCGTCTGGAGCTTCCAGGATTCAAGACTGAGCTGGCCCGGAAAAGCCGGACTTGAACAGATTCCCCGACCATAGCTCGTCTGAGTGACAGCTGTTTTTTTCTCGGATAATCAGGGATCTGCCTCAAACCGCTTAGCCTGCGCCGCGATCGCCCAGACCCGACGGGCTCCCGGGTCCGAACTGATGCGAAAGGAAAAACTTATGACCGGGACACGCGAAGTAGTGGTTTTGAGCGGTGTGCGCACCGCGGTCGGGACTTATGGCGGCAGCTTGCGGGATCAGAGTCCCGGGGAGCTGGCGGCATTGTGCGTGCGCGAGTCGCTGCGACGTTCGGGGCTGGAGGCGGGCGATATCGGCCACGCGGTATTTGGCAACGTCATCCATACTGAACGCCAGGATATGTATATGTCCCGGGTGGCGGCGGTGCGTGGAGGGCTACCCTATGAAACGCCGGCGCTGACCGTCAACCGGCTTTGCGGCAGCGGCATGAACGCGATCGTATCCGCTGCCCAACTGGTGTTGCTGGCCGATTGCGAGGCTGCGGTGGCCGGTGGCGCGGAAGTGATGAGCCGGGCGCCGTACTGGCTGCCTACCGCTCGCTTCGGCCAGCGCATGGGCGACGGCAAGACGATCGATCCGATGGTGGGTGCATTGACCGATCCGTTCGATGATCTCCACATGGGTGTGACCGCGGAAAATGTTGCCGAGAAATGGCAGATCTCCCGCGAGGATCAGGATGCGCTGGCGGTGGAGAGTCATCACCGGGCGGAACGTGCCGTCGATGAGGGTCGCTTTAAGGAGCAGATCGTGCCGGTGGAAATCCGGGATCGCAAGAGCACGAAAGTGTTCGACACCGACGAGCATATTCGGCGCGGTTGCACATTGGCGGATATGCAAAAGCTGAGACCGGTGTTCAAGAAAGAGGGGGGAACGGTCACCGCGGGCAATGCTTCGGGCATCAACGATGCTGGTGCGGCACTGGTTTTGATGGAGGCTGGCGCGGCCAAAGCGCGCGGTCTGCAGCCGATGGCTCGTTTGTGTGGGTATTCCTTCGCCGGGGTTGAGCCGCGTTATATGGGTATCGGTCCGGTACCGGCGGTGCGCAAGCTGTTGGCGCGCACCGGGGTGGGGATCGGTGACATCGACGTATTCGAGGTCAACGAGGCTTTCGCCGCGCAGGCACTGGCTGTCGCACGCGAGCTGGATATCCCTGGCGAGCGGCTCAACCCCAATGGCAGCGGCATCTCCTTGGGTCACCCTATTGGTGCAACCGGCGCCATCATTACCATCAAGGCGCTCTACGAGTTGCAGCGCATCGGTGGGCGATACGCTCTGGTCACCATGTGCATCGGGGGTGGTCAGGGAATCGCCGCGTTGTTCGAGCGTCTCTGAAGCGCAGGCCGATGGCACGGTAATCGCTTTCATTCCCTCCAGGCACATGCGCATGGAGGGATCTGGCGTGATTGGTCGGGAGCGGTTGCAGAACATAACCCATCAGATAGCCGGCAAGGACAGCCACGGAATTTGCCGGGGGCGTTTCGTATTGCAGGTGCAAAGGCTGTTGTACGGCAGTGAGCGTGTTGCATTGCCCGAGCATGAACTCGCCGAGATCATGCGTTATCTACGCTCGGATGCCGAAAAGACGCGGTCTCCTTCCTGATGTATACCCGCGGCATGCCGCGGGTACAAAATCTAGTTCTTCGGGCTGGAACCACCAGTCCCGGTCTGGTTGGCCGCGGGATCCCCGCCATTGCGCCCCTGTTCCGTTTCCCGGCTGTCCAGGTCAACCTGCTCGATGCGGGTGAAGTGCCTGCTGATACTGCGTGCCGAGGCATTCACCGACTCGACGTCACGATGTGCCTGACCGATGTGCCGGGCCAGATTGTCCATCCGCTGTTGGAATCTGGTGAAGTCGTCGCCGAGACGATCCAGGTGTTCGCGGATGACGTGAGCCTGGCGTTGCGTCGCCTCGTCACGCAGGGCCGCCCTGGCTGTGGTGAGTATGGCCATCAGGGTGGACGGGGAGGCTAACCAGACTCTGGACCGGTGGGCATGCTCCACCAGTTCCGGATAGTGCGCATGGATCTCCGCGAATACCGCTTCGGCCGGGATGAACATGATGGCACCGTCAGAGGTTTCGCCTGGTAGCAGATATTTGCCGGAGATATCCTGTATGTGCTTGCGGATATGCTGGCGAAAAGCCCGCTTGGCAGCCTTGCGTTCCGTGGGTGCCGCCTCACGGTCGGTCATGCGCTGGTAGCCCTCCAGCGGAAACTTGGCATCGATCACCAGCGCGCCGGTGGGTGGTGGCAGCAACAACACGCAATCGGCACGGTTGCCGTTGCTGAGGGTATGCTGAAACCGGAACGCCTGTTCCGGCAGCACGTTCCTGACCAGCGCCTCCAGCTGGATTTCGCCGAAGGCGCCGCGGGAACGTTTGTCGGCGAGTATTTCCTGCAGACTGACGACATTGGCCGATAGTTCGGTGATCTTTTGCTGAGCCTGGTCGATCATGGCCAGTCTGCGGATGATGTCCGAGAAAGTGGCGTTGGTTTTCTCAAAGCCTTCGGCAAGCTTCTGCGCCACCTGTCCGCCGATTTCGAGCAGGCGCCGATCGACGACCTCGGTGAGGCCATCGACCCGCTTGCCTACCAGATCGGCACTGTGCACCAGCGCCTCATTGACCTGTCTGCGAACTTCCGCCATGCCGGCCTGTAAGGTCCGGTGCATGGTTCTCAGCGCCTGCAGCTGGCGCTTGTCCAACGTTTCGCGCTGACGGTTGAGGGCCGCCTCGATTCGCTCCCGGTCCTCGCCGAGGCGCCGTTCCAGCATCTCGCGGGTTTCCGCCATGCCGAGCAGCGCGGCCTCGACCCGCACCGACTGGTCCTGCACCCGGGTATCGAGACGCACGCCGCGTTCACGCAGCCGGAACTGGCCCATCAGCAACAGTATCAGCAGCAGCACGGTGATCGCTGAACCCAGTACCGCAACCAGCAGCAGGACTTCCGTGTCGACCCAGGAGGCGAGTTGCTGCATCAGATTCGGCTCACGCCCGAGTCCGCTCGCTCAACCAGTCTTTGATCCGTTGTGGCAGTTGCATGGTTTCTGTTTGCGAGTCAGTACGAACGCGCAGGCTTTGTGCGATTTCCGCGGCGGTCAACTCCTGCTGTTTGTTCAGTTGTTGTTCCATGACCGAGACGTCGGCTTCCGAGGGATCATCGGCGCGTGCCATTCTGGCTTGAATCCAGCGGCGCAGTACGGTCTGCGGCGCACGGCAGTCGATTATCAGAAACTCAGCGTTGCCCGCTGTTGCGCAATCACGGAACAACTGGCGCTGCCAGCTCATCAGGTTGGTGGCATCGATGACAGCAGACCAGCCGCTATCGAGGATACGGGTCGCAGTTGCCGCCAGGGTCCGGTAGGTTTCACGGCTGGCCCCTGGCGAGTAAATGCCTGCATCCATGGCACTGCCCGAGGCATCGCCCGCATCGAGGCCATGAAGCTGCTTGCGTACCACATCCGCGCGCAGCCAGACAATGTCCATCGATTCCACCAACACTTCACTGAGTGTTGATTTTCCCGATCCCGAAACACCGTGAGTGATCACCAGCAACGGGCGTGACGGTTCGATCAGCCGCAGAGCCAACTGCAGATGATGTTCCACCTCGTCGCCCGCGGCGGCGCTCGCATGGGTCTGATCCTCGCGGATCGCGGCGATCTTGGTCCGTACCAGGGCACGGTAGACGGCATAGAATGACAGTACCCGCAGACCGTCATAGTCACCGGCAAATTGCAGATAGCGATCGAGAAACACCCTTGCCAGGGCCGCGTGACCCTGAACCTGCAGATCCATCCACAGAAAGGCCACCTCGCTCATGGTGTCGATCCAACGCAGTGCCGGACTGAATTCGATGCAATCGAAGATCACCGGTTGCTGATCGATCAAGGCGATATTTCCCAGATGTAGATCGCCGTGACATTCACGCACCCACCCATCGCGGTTGCGGGTCTCGAACACTGCACGCAGTTCATCCGAGCGTTGCCGGGTCCAGCGCTGCAAACGAGACAGGATCTGACGTTGTGCGCTGTCTTTGAGTACCGCAAACAGCTCGGAAAAATTGTCCTCCACCGGTGCCTGGATGGCGTCCGGTTGACCCCAGGGTCCGCCGGGTGCCTGCTCCGCAGTGCGGTGAAAGCGGGCCAGGATTTCGGACAGGTGTCTGACCACGTCGCACTTCAGCGCACCGTGCGCGACCAGCAAGTCGAACTGCTGCTGCTGGTCGAATCGTCTCATCCGTACCGCAAACTCGATTGCCTCGGCCGTGGGGCCCCCGAGCGTGGGGTTGTCCGGGCTGCCGGTGATGGGGATACAATCCAGGTACAGCTCGGGTGCCAGCCGTTGGTTCAGACGTATCTCTTCTTCGCAATAGTGTCTGCGCAGCGCCAGGCGGGTGTAGTCGAGGAAGCCGAGATTCAGCGGTTTCTTTATCTTGTAAGCATAATTCCCGGCCAGCAGAATATGCGAGATGTGAGTCTCGATGTGTTCGATCGGCCCGTCGGGCAGACCCTGGCAGTCACCGGCGGCCAGGCGTCGAATGAGTCGTTGCTGTTGTTGCTGGTTGCGGGAAGGGGTCGGCATCGGTGACTTTGTTAACCAGTCGTTCGGGCGCACACCGATCATAGGGCAAGCGAGTCTCCGGGACCATGGTCACCGGCTGGCACCGCAGGGAGTGACAAGTTGGCCAGCAGCAGGAAAAAATCGCGCCACCAACGGCGTGGCCGAAAACGCCGGGTCAGGACCAGGCCATGGCGCAGGTTGCTGGCGGGAGCGGTGGTGCTGTTTGGGCTGCTGGGTTTTTTGTATATCGCCTATCTTGATCTGCTGGTGCGGCGTCAGTTCGAGGGCAAGCGCTGGTCCCTGCCGGCCCGCGTTTACGCTCAGCCGCTGGAACTCTATGCTGGATTGTCGCTGCGCCCGACACAACTGGCCGATCATCTGAATCGACTGGGCTACCGCAAGACCAGCCGGGTCGAGCGGCCGGGCAGCTACCGGCTGAGCGGTGATGTGGTCGAGCTGGCAACACGGCCCTTCGAGTTCTGGGACAGCGTGGAGGTTTCGCGCCGGGTACGCCTCGAGTTTTCAGATACCCGGCTGGTCGGGCTGCGGGATCCGCAGGGGGGGCGCCCCGGGCTGGTTCGGCTGGACCCGCAGGAGATCGCCGGGATCTATCCCGCACAACGGGAGGACCGTGTGCTGGTAAGGCGGGATCAACTGCCGGACCTGCTGGTGCAGGCGTTGCTGGCAGTCGAGGACCGAAAATTCTTTCAGCACCATGGCGTGGACCCCGAGGGGATCGCGCGCGCCTTGTTTGCCAACTTGCGGGCCGGAAGAACCGTACAGGGAGGCAGTACCCTGACCCAGCAGTTGGTCAAGAACTTTTTCCTGAGCAGCGAACGAACCCTGAAACGTAAGATCAACGAAGTGTTGATGGCATTGCTGGTCGAATGGCACTACGGCAAGGACGAGATCCTCGAGGCTTATGCCAACGAAGTCTATGCCGGTCAGGATGGGGATCGGGCCATTCACGGGTTTGGTCTGGCCAGCCAGTTCTATTTTGGCAGGCCGCTGGCGGAGCTGAGCGCGGAGCAGATTGCCACCCTGGTCGGGCTGCTCAAGGGGCCTTCGTACTATGATCCGAGACGCAACCCCGAGCGCGCCAAGGCGCGGCGTAATCTGGTCCTGACGGTGATGGCGGAGCAGGGCTTTCTGAATGCCACACAGGTCGATCAGCTCATGCAGCGACCGCTGGGGGTCTCTCGGCGTACCCGGGGAGTGACGCCCTATCCCGCCTTCCTCGATCTGGTTCGGCGCCAGCTGGCCAGGGACTACCGCGACGAAGACCTTACCAGCGAGGGGCTGAGGATATTCACGACCCTGAACGTGGCTCTGCAGCGGTCGGTCGAGCAGGCGCTGGGTGGCGGTATTCCTATCCTCGAGCGCCGTCACGGTCTGGTTGCCGGCACCCTGCAAGGTGCCGCCGTGTTCAGCGATGCGCAGACCGGCGAGGTACTGGCGTTGGTTGGAGACCGGGATCCCCGCGGGGTGGGGTTCAATCGCGCCCTCGATGCGCGCCGGCCGATCGGTTCATTGATCAAGCCTTTCATCTATCTGCAAGCGTTGTCGGAGCCCGCGCGCTACGATCTGGTTACCCTGCTGGCTGATGAACCCCTCACGGTTCCTCGCCCTGGCAATAGCGACTGGACCCCCCAGAACTACGATCGCAAATATCATGGCATGGTGCCACTGCGCAATGCGCTGGCGTACTCGTACAATGTTGCGACCGTGGCGCTGGGACTCGAGCTTGGCGTTGATCGGGTGGTGACCGCGCTGCAGCGCTACGGAATCCGCCAAAAGTTGCAGGCCTACCCGTCACTGCTGCTGGGCACCCTGGAACTGTCGCCTTTCGAAATGGCTGAACTCTACCAGGTGCTTTCCAGCGGGGGCTTCCGAACGCCGCTACGGGCGATCAGGGCGGTCACCACAGGCGATGGCGAACCATTGCAGCGCTATCCACTGGAGGTCGAGCCGGTGGCGGAACCCGGTCCCGTGTATCTGACCACCCGGGCGATGCAGGATGTGGTGAAATGGGGGACAGGTCGCAGCCTGCTGGAGAAGGTGCCGCGCAGCTGGCAACTGGCCGGCAAGACCGGGACCTCGGGAGGGCTGAGGGATTCCTGGTTTGCGGCATTTTCCGCGGATGTCCTGGGTGTAGTCTGGCTGGGGCGCGATGACAACAAGCCCACCAGACTGAGTGGTGCGACGGGTGCGCTGAGGGTGTTCGGGGATGCGATTGCCGGGTTGTCGCTGGCATCACTGGAGCCACCCGTTCCTGCCGGCATCGATTGGCGTTGGGTAAACAACGACACCGGCAAAGCGTCCGCGCAAGGTTGCACCGGGGCGGAAAGGCTGCCGTTTCTGGCGGGCTCTCCACCACTGGCCCCCGGTGATTGCGGTGGCCGGGATTCGGTACCCGGTGATTCGGGTAACGACAAGGAAAATGACAGTTGGTTCGGGAGATGGTTCAGATGAACAAACGCCTTGCTGTGACCATGACCGTTGTGGTGGTGGTACTTGCCGGTTGTGCAGGGGGCGTCGCCCGCCAGGACGGTCCGGCGCCGGT
>CBDVAK010000151.1:0-8120 GCA_965371945.1 uncultured Candidatus Competibacteraceae bacterium | reverse complement strand
ACCCGGGGTCTTGGCAGCAACGTGGGTGCGGGCAGTGCCTTCCAGGACACGCCGTGAATACATCCCTGTAGGCTCGACAGCGGCATCCCTGCCGCTAACGGTCCCGGAATACACCGCCCGCACCCACATTGCCCCGGCTTATTGAGCAACTACCGCTGTATATCACTGTGGGTGCAATTTTGGCCGCGCCGTTGGCCCGGATTCGCATAATGGCCTGATTGAGACTAGTCTTGCGACTTAGAAATTCAAGAAATCAATAACATGCCGAATGAGCGAGGAGTAGGATATGAAGTGGCCAAGCATTCTGATGACCGCCAACCTGGTGCTGCTGATGGCGGTACTGGGATTTCTGGTGCAGCAGTACCGCAGCGACAGGTTGCCGGTATCGTCCCAGGCTGTGGCAGTTCAGCCGAGCGAGGCGTTGCTGGACAGCGTGGAAAAGCAGATACAGGCCTCGGTGCGCGAAGCACTGGATGAGCAGACGGTTGGCGCATCGAAGGCAATTTCCACCGATGAGATCACCCGGGTCATCATCGAAAAGATCGACGAAGTGGAAGCAGACCGGGAAGCACGCATGCAAGAGGTGTTTGAGACCGCGAACCGCGTGGTGGCGGTATCCGCCCCGGTATCGTCCCTGGCGCCTTTGCAGACACCGGTCACCGAACTGGCCGCCCTGGAGGTGGTGTCCGCGCCCGCGGTTTCGGCAATCCCGCCGGAAGAGCGTTTGCGGCTGGTACACTTCCGGGTCGACAGCGCCGAGCTGACGCCCGGCGGACAGCGCAAGACCATGGAAGCAGTGGAACAGATACTCGCACGGCAGCCTGGCACGATCCGGATCGCCGGTTTCACTGATACCACGGGTTCACCCGAGTACAATCTCAAGCTGTCCTCGCGTCGTGCCCAGGCGGTCGCGGACATGCTGGTGTCGGCCGGTATCGACAAGGATCGTATCGAGGTGGTTGGGCTGGGAGGCAAAGTGTTTCCGGAACCAACTGCCGACAATATCGACGAACCGCTCAATCGCTGCGTGTCGATCACCGCCATTCGTTGAACACCCACGGCGGCACGGTTGGTACTTGACCTCGGTGCCAACACCGGTACGCTGCTACTGATGAGCCGTGCTGGGCGCGGTTCGAGTGTGCGCCATCCAGGTGTGAGTGCCAACCCGTTGATTCTCTGAGCAGATTAGGAAAAATTCTATGAGGTCCAAGATCGAGCCGATTTCTGTTTGCTGCCTGGCGTTGCTGGGCGGGTTGTTTGGTGCAGCCGCGCACAGCTATCCTCTGGATGGCTATGAATCCACCGGGATTCCCCGCCTCCAGGCCCAGCGCATGGTGCAGGAGGGAGAAATGCCCGGCAAGAAACGCCCAGCGGGTGAGTTGCTGCCGCTGGATCGTGTCGATCTGCGCCTGCTCCAGTATCCGGACCTGACCCTGCCCCCCGCGGACCCGAAATTGACCGGCAGGATCAAGGCGTTGCTTGGGCCCGATGCCGCTCGTTATGGTATTGCGTTGCTGGACCTTTCGGATATCGCACAGCCGCGCTACGCCGAGTACAACGGCAATGTCCACCAGAACCCCGGCAGTGTCGGCAAGCTGGTGGTGGCGCTGGCTCTGTTTCAGGCACTCGCGGATATCTACCCCGATGATATCGAGGCGCGCCGGAGGGTTCTGCGCGAGACTATCGTGACCGCTGATGTGTTCAGCGTCTATGACTCTCATACGGTGCCGTTCTGGGAGAGCGACACGCAGCGTGCTTACCGCCGCCCGATCAAGGTCGGTGATCAGGCCACGCTCTATACTTTTCTGGACTGGATGCTGTCGCCCAGTTCCAACTCCGCTGCCGGTATGGTGCAGAAGCAGTTGATCCTGCTCAAGCGCTACGGTCGCGAGTATCCGGTTTCGGAGCAGGAGGCCGCAGCATTTTTCAAGGACACGCCACGCACCGAGCTGGGCGACATCTTTACCGCCGCCATCCAGGAACCGGTGACCCGCAGCGGTCTCGATCTGGAAGCATTGCGCCAGGGTAGTTTTTTTACCCGCGAGGGCAAGAAGCGGGTTCCGGGAACCAGCAGCTACGCCACCCCCAGATCGCTGATCGAGTTCACGCTGAAGATGGAGCAGGGCAAACTGGTCGATGCGTGGTCGAGTCGGGAGATCAAGCGGCTGCTCTATGTCACGGAGCGGCGGATTCGGTATGCCTCGTCCGGGTCCTTGCGCCAGTCAGCGGTCTATTTCAAGTCGGGTTCGCTCTACAGTTGCCAGCCTGAAGAGGGCTTCACCTGCACCAAGTACCACGGCAATAAGCGCAACTACATGAACTCGGTGGCCATCGTCGAGTCACCGGCCGGACAGAATCGTCTGTATTACATCACCACCGTGCTGTCCAACGTGCTGCGCAAGAATTCGGCGCAGGATCACCGCGATCTGGCCCGCGCGATCCAGGGCATGTTGCTCAGGGACCACCCGGCGCCACCGTTGGCCGAGGGCGAGCTGGCGCCTTCGCTGACCTACGGCGAGGGCTTTATCGGGTACGAATCCGAGCGCAAGACACTCACCCTGGCCGTCGATACCCAGGAGGCGTTGCTGGATCTGGGCTATGACATTGGTGACATAGACGGTGTCATCGGTTCCCGGACCCGCAAGGCGATCAACGATTTTCAGAGCAGTCAGGGTCTCAATGCCAGCGGCCAGACCTCGACGGCACTGCTCGAGACCATGCGTCGGGTCGCCCGGGAAAAGGGGTTGGCACGACCCGGAGGCTAGACTGCCAGGGAACGGAGGTCAGGATGGGCCGATGGTTGCAGATCCAAGGCGTCGGCGAAGCGGGCCAGGCCGCTTTCGGCGGCTGCCGTTGCCGCGCCACCGCCGTGGGCGACATTTTCTTCCAGCTGGCAGGAGAGTACCCGCAGCAGGCCGGCCCTGCGTTCGGCTTTGAGATCAAACCGCGCGACCAGGTGTTCACCAGCCAATACCGGCAGGCAATAGTAGCCGTATCGGCGCTGAGCGGCCGGTTTGTAGATTTCCAGCACCTGTTCAAAGCCGAACAATTGACGCACCCGGTTGCGGTCCCACAGCAATGGATCGAAAGGCGATAACAGCACCCCGCGGTCGGATCGCGGTCTGACGGTCTCCAGGCGTGCCGCCAACTCCAGATCATCGGGGCGTATCCATCCTGGCACCAGTCCGGCAGTGCTGCGCAACGCACAGGGCACGATATCGCCGTGTTCCCGCAATCTTGCCAGGGCCGCCTGGATCTGCGCTTTGCGATTGACCAGTCTCCAGGTGGCGGCGAGGGTGCCGGAGGTGGCCCAACCGTGGCCTGTCAGGGCTCGAAGAAGCAGTGTCTCCAACGCATCTTCGAGCGCCATCGGCCGGTCCCTGAGCGACGCCGGGATCACCCTTTCGGCGAGATCGAAGCTGCGCTGGAAGTTGCTGCGCTCGCGAATGGCCAACTCACCGCTGGACCACAATGCCGCCGCCACCCGGCGCGTGGTTTTCAGATCCCACCACCCTGTGCTTCCAGAACCCTCCAGATCGATGGAACGCAGCGGGCCTTCGGCCGCAATCCGCGCCAGCAGATCGGTGGCGATCGGCTGATGTTCGCTGATCACATCGCCCCACCACGGATGCTGGAGAAATTCCTGGCGTCGAAAAGCAAATGCCGGATATAGCTCCAGCGGCATCCAGCATGCTTCGTGGCCCCAGTACTCGAACAAGCGACTACCGGGCGACAGCAATCGCTCACCCATCGCGGCGGGCAGGCCGGACAGTCGGGACAACAACACGATGGTATGGCTGCGGGCCCCCGCGATCGACACGGTGTCCAGTTGCAGATAGCCGAAACGGGTGATTACCCGGTGCGCGGCCGCCAGCGCCTGTGCGTCGCCACGGCCCGTACTGACCGGCATGGCGGTCCAGCGTGGCTTCAACAATCCGGATCGCGCCAGCGCCAGTCTGCGGGCCATGCGGATCGTCAGATGTTCCATGGTGTACGCCTGGCCTGAGGACAACGGCCAAGTATACTGAGCCCACAGCTACACGGGGGAGTAGACCTTGGGAAAATATGCCAGCTATGTACTGTCGGCCTGCTTGTTTTGGTTGTTGCCGTTTGCGGCTGCATTCCCCTATCCGCTGGATGGCTACGAAGAGACCGGGATTCCACGGCTGCAGGCCCAGAAGCTGATCCAGGAGGGCAAGTTGGCCGGAGTCAGACGACCGCCCGGCGAACTGCTGCCGTTGGAGCAGGTTGATCTGCGTCTGCTGGACTACCCCGATCTGGATTTGCCGGCGGCCAACCCGGATCAAGGCGCCCTCGTGCAGACCCTGCTGGGCAAGGATGCTGACCACTACGGTTTCGCGGCCCTGGATTTTTCAGACCCGGAGGCTCCGGTCTATTTCGAATGGCGTGGTGATGCGCCTCAGCATCCCGGCAGCGTCGGTAAGGTTCTGGTGGCGCTGGC
Organism: uncultured Candidatus Competibacteraceae bacterium; assembly: GCA_965371945.1. Classification (GTDB taxonomy): domain Bacteria; phylum Pseudomonadota; class Gammaproteobacteria; order Competibacterales; family JAHEDQ01; genus CBDVAK01. The sequence continues at coordinate 3,658 of CBDVAK010000151.1, read as the reverse complement.
GTTTTTCCAAGCACTGGCCGATGCCCATCCCGACGACATCGAGGCGCGCAAGCGGATTCTGCACGATACGGTGGTGACCGCAGATGACCTGATCGGCAACGACACACACGGGGTGGCCTTTTGGGACGCGGCCAGCGCCGAGTTCAGCCGGCGTTCGCTGCAGGTGGGGGATCGGGCCAACCTGTGGACTTATCTGGACTGGATGCTGTCGGTCAGCTCCAATGCCTCTGCAGCGATGATTCAGGAACAAGTACTGTTGCTTCGTCGTTTCGGAGCTGAATACCCTGTGTCGGATAAGCAGGTGGCTTCGTATATCCGGGATACGCCGAAGCGGAAGCTTTCCAAAGCACTGGCGGCGGCCATGGTCGAGCCGGTCAAGCGCAACGCGCTTGACCCGGGTGCCTTGCATCAGGGCGATATCTTCTCGCGCATCGGCAAACAGCGGATTCCTGGAACGCGCAGTCATGTGACTGCGCGTGGCCTCGCTGAGTTCATGCTGCGGATGGAACAGGGCCGGCTGGTGGACCCCTGGTCCAGTCGGGAAATCAAGCGGTTGCTGTATCTCACTGAATATCGTATGCGCTACGCCTCGGCGCAGGTGCTGAATCCCGCGGCGGTCTATTTCAAGTCCGGCTCGCTGTATAGTTGCAGGCCACCACGTGGCGATTGTGGGCCCCATCGCGGTACTCGTTACAACTATATGAGTTCGATGGCGCTGATCGAGTATCCCTCCGTCTCCCGGCGGCTGCGCTATATCGCGGTGGTGTTGTCGAATGTCGTCGGCAAGGACTCAGCCCGCGATCATCGCGATCTTGCCAGGGCTATCCAGGCCATGATCACCGTCTATCACCCCATCGAAGACGGCCCACGAGATACCGCAACGACTGATACCGCAACGGCGGAGGAGGGTGCGGGGTTGATCGGCTATCAAAGTGTCGAGCAGGAGCAGCGCCTGACCGCCGAGATTCAGGAGGCGCTCGATGATCTCGGTTATGACGTCGGCGACATCGACGGCACCTTGAACTGGAAGACCCGGGTCGCGATCCAGGCTTTCCTGCGCAAGCACGAGCTGGGTCTGGCGGTGGAACCGACCCCGGGCCTGCTGGAAGCCATCGACAAGGCGGCGGTCGAATCAGGGGCGCGGCGACCAGCGCCGGCAATCGTTGATGCCGGGAAAGCCGGACCGCGGGTTCGGAGCAGCCCGGTAGCAGACAGGCGTGACTCGCTACTTCGAATTCGCGGGTATCGACCCCGTCGCGTCAACCGCGGTGTCGGTTGCAGGTGTCGTTCTCAACAGGTTTTCCAGCGCCTGTCGCAGTTGATCGACCGTCTGTGGTGCGTCGATATCCATGACCTGATCGATGACCCAGCGATTGGTCTGGCTGTTGCCCATGATGCCCTGAATCTTATCGCCCAGACAACGCAGCGCGCTGTACCCGGGTCTGCCGTCCTCGTCAAAGGCGGTCTCCGCATACTCCGTGCTGCGGGTGCTCAGCATTTCGACATAGGGACCCCGGTAATCACCGGGACCGCAGATCTCGGCCTGGTTTTGCTGCAGGTAGCGGGCCGTCCCGGTGACCGTGGTGGAGATCAGACGCTGGCGCTGTTGCTGATCCAATCGTGTGTAGGCCATACGGTCAGCGGTGTGCACCAGAAACGCCAGATACTCCCCGATCACCGCAACCCGTTGGCGGTCGTCGGCGAAATCGAAACGCTCGACGTGCAGGTTCTTGGTGAAACCCAGGGCAATGCGCCAGATGACGTTTGCCAGTGCGGTGCCAGTGTCTTCCAGACTCGCCGGCCGACCGTCCTGGCGCCAGCGGCTGCGGATACGCATGTTCATGGTGTTGACGGGCTCGCATGGGTGGCTGGACCAACTGTGATAACTTTATCATCTGCCGATACCGGTCAAGTATCTCCCTTTCGGGATTGAGAATGTGCTGATATGGACACTTTCCTCACCGGGCTGCGCACCGCGATACAGCGCAACTGCGACATTTCCGACGCCCGCCATGCCGGCGACTACACGCTGTGCATCTATCTGTTGAAAATGCGCGAATTCTACCGCTGGAGCCGGGGACTGCCACTCGGTGCGGCGATGGAAAGGTCCGATATCGGATCATGGGTACAGCGACGCGAGACCGAGCTGGAAGTGCTCGAGGATGCCGAGTATCGGCCCATCGAGATCGAAGGCAGATCGTATTCGGTATTCGACAACCAGGCGATCAACCGTCAGTTGCTCCCCAGGGGCCTGGTCTACAGCGGTGGCCTGGGACGTTTTGGCAAGCCTTGTTTTTTTCTCGCGCAGTTGTTGCGGGTCGAGCAACTGGATGGCTACAGCGTGCTGGTGACCGGCCGTGAACTGGCCCGCGAGCTTGCGGCGCCACCGGCCATGGCCAACGATCGTACCATCTACATACGCAGGGAATCACTGCAGCGCATGCTCTGGGAGCGGGTCGAGGAATGGCGCTGGAACAAGCGCGAGAACGCCATGTCCCGCAGCGTGGGCTGCTATGACTTCGACAACGATGCCGACGACGCGCTCGAGTCCATGACCGAGAATGAACTGGAGGCAGCCATTCTCCATGAGATCGGCGAGCTGGTGGCCGGTGGCTTGCTCGGTTCGGGTTGGGACGACATGCTGCTCGATCTCGCCAGCTCGCGCGCCGAAATTCTGGTGCGGGCGGTACGCGACCACCTGGCCGACTGCCTGACCGCCTTGCCCGCCTTGCTGTCCGATCAGAATAGTGCCTCGATTCATTTCTACTTCGGCAATCTGCAACCGCTGCGCAGGGATCTGTTTCCGACCCTGTCGCGGGCCTATCTACAGTGGGTGGACAACGAGGATCTGCACGACCTCAAGGACGCGGTTCGCTGCGGTCACGGTCATTGGCTTGGGGTTGCGCGTGCGGTAGTCGATTGTCATCGGCGCCACGGTCCCGACAGTGCATCGCGCATCGAGTCCCTGGTCGAGAGCAGACAACTGTGAGCCCGGGCGGCGCCGGGTTCCGGGCGGGGTTGCGCTGAGTGTTGCTGCGCCTGCGTTCGGTATTGGGTGTCGCCGAACTCGACACGGTCAACCGACTGCTGGACGCTGCCGAATTCCAGGATGGCAGGATCTCAGCAGGAGCGGCTGCCGCGCAGGTCAAGAACAACCAGGAACTGTCGCCGCAGGCCGCTCAACAGGAACGACTCAACCGCATTGTGATGGGAAACCTGGTCAATCATCCCGTCTATCGGGCCGCCGCGCTCCCGGCGCGGGTGGCGGTTCCTTTCTACGCCCGCTACCAGACCGGTATGGGCTATGGTGCGCATGTCGATGACCCGATTATGGGCGATGGCCCGCACTATCGCTCGGATATAGCCGTCACCGTTTTTCTCTCCGAACCTGACAGCTATCAGGGTGGTGATCTGGTGGTGCAGACCAGCTTCGGCGAACAGGCCATCAAATACAGCGCCGGTGATGCCGTCCTCTATCCGGCATCGACCCGCCATCGTGTCGATCCGGTGCGGGGCGGGACGCGGTTGGTGGCGGTGACCTGGGTGCAGTCCATGGTGCGCGATCCACAGCGCCGCGAGATCATCTACCAGTTGTACCAGGCACGGGAACGGTTGTTGAGCGAAAGCCCCGACAGCAGTGTCACGACTCAGGTGGACA
>CBDVAK010000150.1:0-8130 GCA_965371945.1 uncultured Candidatus Competibacteraceae bacterium | reverse complement strand
GCGCCAGGGCCAGCGGGCCATCATAGGTCTTGCGGACGCCATCCATGATCGCGGCATTGTTTTCCGGCGATTGCACCGAGTGGTAACCAACGGCCAGGCGCGGCTTGACCGCGGACATCACCTTGCCGAAGGCCTGGGGTTCGGTGTGGATCCGTGTCGATACATAGGTCGCCTGGGCCAGGTCCCAGCCGAAATATGCGGCCAGGGCCTTTGGCGGCAGGAACGCTTCGTGAGAGGCCACGTCAGCTTCGACGGCATACTTTATGTACCACTTGTTGGGATAGGTATCTCCGCCGAAAACGTACTTGAGTCCGTTCCATTCGAGACTGTAACTCACCGAGCCGTCCAGACTGTGTATGGCCGGCCAGGATCGGATCGTCACGTCGTTTTCCTGGTAAACAATCTCATTTTTCTGTTTGTAATCGAACTCATGCACTTCGATCTGCGCACCCTGATCCGGCAGCGCGCCGGTACGGGTGGCGAGGTCCCATGCATAACCCTTTTTCATGCCATCGACAAACGCCTTGGTGCCCAGCTCGGGGCTGGAACCGGTGGGTCCGTAGATGTGGATTGGGGAATAGCGCCCCGACAACCAGCCACCAATGTGAAGTCCCATGAAATCGCCCACATGGTCGATATGCAGGTGACTGGCAAAGACCTTGTCGAGCTTCGAGAAGTCAGGGCGCAGTGAGAACAGGTTTGCCATCGAGCCCATACCGATATCGAACAGATATTTGTCTCCATTGCCCAGTTCGACGAGGTAGGAGATGGAGACGGCCGCCCTGGTTTGATTCGGCATGCCGGTACCCAGCGCCGTGATCCGCATCTCATCAGCACCGAGCAGCTCGGTATTGGGAAAATAGCTGGCCGGGTACTTGCCATCGACTATCGCCGCGGGTGCGCGTCCCACCGGAACATTATCTTTGGTACCCGCCGCATGCGCACTCGCAAGCAGCGGGTTGTATCCAGGATCCCGGCCGGGTGTTTCCCACCCAAGCGCGGCGGCGATGACCAGAGCAGCGGCTATCGAGGCGATATTCATGCTTTTCATCTGTCCACCCCTTGTTTCGGTTACAACTCGTAAGGGCCTGTCTTAGGCAGTTTCGGTCGGTCCGGCCGCACCGCTCGTCAACAACCGATGGCGTTCGACAAGAAGCTGTTCTTCCAGTTCGGCGGAACGACCGGCAAACATTGCCGGCTCGGCCATCTCGTAATAGAGCATCAGGCGGGTCCGGTTCTCGGCATCCACAGACTCAAAGCCCATGCCGGCAAACAAACTTTTCATGTAGCAAAGCCGCAACTCATCCACTCTTGCAACAACCTCCCTCGCCATCGGCTCGTGCAGCGCCCAGGCCCGAAACACCACGTCGTACTCCGCACCCCGGCGGTGGCGGATGGCACGTATCAACGCCAGCAGCGTATTGCGCGGATCCAGACCCAGAGCCCGGATATCGTCGCAGATATCCACGGTCCAGCGCTGTTGCCAGTAGGCGAGCAATTCGCGCAGCAGATCCTCCCGGTCGCGGAAATGGTGGTAGAAGCTACCCCGCGTAACACCAAGACATCTGGCGAGATTTTCGATGCTGACCGCACCGATACCGCCGGCAACCAGCTCGTCGACAGCGACCTCCAACCAGGCTTTGCGATCCAGCCGCGTCTTGCGCTTCAACTGCGAGTCCATACTCCAAACATACAGTAATGTATTTTTATTGTACAGATCTGTTGCTAGTGGTGCCCGAATTTGGCCCCCGCTCGGGAAGTTGGGCACGGATGGATTCGGAGCAAGCCGAGTTACGCCCACCCCGCGAGAAATGGCCCGATCAAGCGAGGCTTTGGAGTGTGATGACCTGGCCGGAAAGATAAGGGTGGCTTTGTACGACGCTGTAGAAACGGTGGTCCGCTGTGATGACCGGGCGTTGCTCCTGAAGCGCCAGCGCAAGATACATACAGTCATAGACCGGATGGTCAAGATCGCTCGCCAAGCGTGCCGCGGCCGCCATGAGTTGTTTCATCGGGCTCGGTACCGCCAACGGCGCGTCCGCCAAGAGGTCGAGGGCTTCCCGAACATCGACAGCACTAATGTTGCCGCGACGAGCAATCGCCCATAGCGTATTCGCTGCCTCGGCGTAGATCAGCCCGGGTGCCACCAATGGCAAATCGTCCTCCAGAAGCTTAGCAGCTTGCTCCGAGAGCGGTTCCTGAACGAGCCATTTGACCGCGACGCTAGCGTCAACCACGAAACCCGTCATTCCGAGGTATTGCGGTCACGGTCCGCCCGGATTAGTTCCGTACTGTCCACACCTGAACGCAGACGACTTCGCAACTTTGATGCCCGTCGGGCAAAGTCATCCTTTGGCTTGCCACCTTCCAAAAGTTCCCGGCGCAAGATCTCTCGATGCTCTGCCTCGGCCGCATGGCCATGAGCCGCCGCCCGCTGCTTGAGGGCAAGGACAACTCGCTCATCGACCTTGCGAACAGTCAACTGCGCCATATGGTTTGCCTTCATCGATACGCCTTCAACGAAGGCACAATATACATTTTGACCCGCTTCTGCAACCGATGTTGTCGAAGGCGTCTGCCGCCATCTGGTCAAAGACCACATGGATATTGCCGGAGCGCGAAAGGCCGTCATAAGCAGACAGCGCATGTTGCCATCATAAGGTAGCCCTGAGATGACGTAACTCAACTGCACCTATATTGGCACCACGCCCACCCACTGTTTGGAACTAACCGAGTGGATGTCTTTGTGGGAGTCTCCATGCTCGCCGCGGCCGACGCGCACAAGATCGGTGTTTCACAAGATGAATGCCGAGGCCGCGCTCTTCACCCTGGAGGAGGAGTGAGGTATGACGGATATCATGCTGGTAGGCATAGACGGCAGTCGTGAGAGTGAACGCGCCGCTAGATTCGCTGCACAGCGGGCAAAGGTGAACAATGCTCGTCTGCTCGTTGTCTATGTGATCGAGTGGTCCCCCTATACATTCAATACACCGGAGGAAAACGAGTTACGCCACCAGCGGCGCAAGCAGGAATTCAAGGTCGCTCAGAAAAAAGTTCTAACCCCTCTGCTGGAGCAACTCCAGGATATGCAGGTCGATGTTTCCGGAGTGATGCGCCACGGCAATCCGGCACAAGTACTAAATGACCTCGCGGCAGAACATAAAGCGATACAGGTCTTTATCGGACGCCGTGGACACTCCCGCCTGAAAAACCTGTTATTCGGGAGCGTTGCAAGTCACCTCGTGCAAACATCGGAAGTACCGGTAACGGTTGTTCCCTGACCGTCGTGGTTGCTTTGATCTGTTCATGAACGCGGATGCTGTGTTTAGAATTCCCAGTTCCTGATTTGTAGAGTTTCTCAGACTTGCAAACCTGCGCACGCTGCGCCCGGAATCTGGTCGTTTTCGTTCACAACATGCTTGACTCGGAATCAATCGGAGACTCTTTGGCTATACGCCAGGACAACCGATGCCTCAGGAGGATGGTTACCATGAAATTCGTTCTTGGCTTTTTGTGCTTTATGCTGATTGCTGCCCAGCCCGTGATTGCGCAAGACAACCAACAAGAACTGTCACCAACGCAAGAGTGGATCAAGGGCATCGAAGTACCATCGGTTCGATATCGCAGTTGGGTGGAGGGCATTCAGCCACCCGAAGCGCCGGCTCCGGAAAAAACAGGTTTCGATGCCGCGGTCGACGCCGTGATGAGCCCAATCAACGCTGTACTGTATAACGCGGTGTTTTACGAGGTACCTTTTTTCGGTACCCGGCTGAAGCTGGTCGTCGCTTGGCTGGTGATCGGTGCAGTATTTTGCACGTTCTATTTTGGATTTATCAATTTTCGTGGATTCGGGCAGGCACTCAGGCTGGTGCGCGGTGACTATTCCGATCCCAACGATGCCGGTGAGGTTTCCCATTTTCAGGCGCTGGCAACCGCACTATCGGGAACCGTCGGAGTTGGCAACATCGGCGCCGTGCCTGTGTTGATAGTCATCGGCGGTCCAGGCGCCGTATTCTGGATGATCGTGGCGGGGTTTCTGGGCATGTCCACCAAGTTTGTGGAATGCACGCTCGGAGTCAAGTATCGAAACGAAAACCCGGACGGATCCGTTTCCGGAGGCCCGATGTACTCCCTGAAAAAGGGTTTGGCAGAGCTGGGAAAGCCGAGTCTGGGCAAGTTTCTTGCGGTATTTTTTTCGATCACTGTCATTCTCGGTTCTCTCGGGGCTGGCAACATGTTTCAGGCGAATCAGGCATATGTCCAGTTCGTGAGCATTACCGGCGGCACAAACAGCTATTTTGCGGACAAGGGATGGCTGTTTGGTTTGGCTTTCGCCGTTGTTGTCGGGGTGGTTATTATCGGTGGCATCAAGAGCATCGCCAGAATCACGGAGAAAGTTGTGCCTTTCATGGCGGTTTTTTACCTTCTCGGTGCGTTTGTCGTACTTGCCGCCAACTTTGATGCGATTCCCAATGCAATCGGGATGATTATTGACGGCGCCTTCACACCACAAGGAGCAACAGGCGGGTTCGTTGGTGTGCTGATTCTTGGCTTTCAGCGCGCAGCCTTCTCCAACGAGGCAGGTATTGGTTCGGCCGCGATTGCGCACTCGGCAGTGCGCACCAAAGAGCCGATCACCGAAGGACTGGTATCGCTGCTGGAACCGTTTATCGATACGGTGGTTATCTGTACGATCACCGCACTGGTCATATTGACCACCGTATATGGGGATCCAAGCGTGGCCGAGCTGAATGGTGTCGCGCTCACTTCAGAAGCAATGGAAAGAACGGTTGCGTGGTTCCCAACACCGTTGGCGATCGCGGTGGTACTGTTCGCGTTCTCAACGATGATTTCGTGGTCTTACTACGGGCTGAAAGGCTGGACCTATATGTTCGGCGAATCCAAAAGCGCCGATCTCAGCTTCAAGGCTTTGTTCTGCCTGTTCGTGATCATCGGTTGCACTATTCCGTTGGGCTCCGTGCTCGACTTTTCGGATGCCATGATTTTCGCGATGGCCATCCCCAATATTCTTGGTATCTATCTACTTGCACCGGTCGTGAAACGTGAACTGAAATCGTATCTCAGCCGCGTCAAGAGTGGCGAAATCAAGAACTATCGCGAGCTTCGCAGGCAGGTGGCGAAGGCCTGATTGATTCCACTGTCGGGATGGGAAAGGGCGCAACCTGCCTTGTTTCCTACCATGCCACACCCGCGGCATGCCGTGGGTACAACGGTATCCACCCACCAATCACTCGACCGCCGGTCTGCGAGGGAAGATGAACGACAACAGCGATGAGATCCAAGTCCACCGCGGTCTGATGGGGGTATACTTCGATCGATCGCAAACGACCTTCATCGACGGCCGGGCCGGTGAGCTTCGCTACCGGGGTTACTCGATACACGACCTCGCGGAGCATTCCACCTTCGAGGAGACCGCTTACCTCTTACTCCACGGCGAGCTGCCTACCGCAACCGAGATGTCGGCCTTCGATGCCGAACTCAAGGCAGCCCGCAGGCTGCCGGAGCCCATCTACGATCTCATCGATAGTATCAAAGCCGCCCACCCCATGGACGTGCTACGCACGGCGGTCTCGGCGTTGGCGGCGTTTGATGACGAGGTGACGGACAACTCAGCAGCGGCAACACTGCGCAAGGGAATCCGCCTGACTTCCCAGGTACCGGTGATCATCGCCGCTCACCATCATATGCGTAATGGCCGAACCCCCGTCGAACCGAGCACGACGCTGGCGCACGCGGCCAACTTTCTCTACATGGTCAAGGGGCAGGAGCCCAGCAGCAATGCCGCGCGGCTCATGGACACTGACATGGTGCTCCATGCCGACCACGGCTCCAACGCCTCGGCGTTCACCGCGCGCGTGGTGGCCGGCACCGAAGCCAACCTGCACGCCGCGGTGACCGCCGCAATTGCCGCGCTGTCCGGACCGGCGCATGGCGGGGCGGCGGAGAACGTGATGCGCATGGCGCAGGAGATCGGCGACCCGGCGCAGGCCGCCGCTTACGTCAAGGCGAAACGCAAGAACCGCGAGCCCATCATGGGTTTCGGGCACCGCGTCTACCGCGCCGAGGACCCTCGCGCCCGCCACATGCGCGATGGCGTGAAGCAGTTGTCGGAAGAGATGGGACAACCCCAATGGCACGAAATCCTGCAGGCCCTGGTGGAGGCCATGAAGCCCTATTCACGCCTGGGTGTGAACGTGAATGTCGACTTCTACGCGGGGGTCGTCTATTTCCTGCATGGCATCCCCGAAGATCTGTTCGTGCCCATTTTCGCTGTCGGCCGCGTGCCCGGATGGACGGTTCAGGTGCTGGAACAGTTCGAAAAGAACATCCTGATCCGACCGCGGCTGCTCTATGACGGCCCGCAAGCTCGCGACTACATACCGATGGATGAACGTTGAGGGCGGCTCAGATCTGGACCATAGCGCAGCAGGCGCCTAGAGGCTGTCCGAGAACAGACTGATCTACTGCGGCCAATCAGGCTCGCCCTCGCTACGATCGCTATTCTCGGACAGCCTCCTAGAGAAAACTGTCGGCGCATGCGCTATTCATCGTCTGTGCGAAACGCTCGGGATAGGGCGCTTCAAGCAGGCATCCCGGTGTTTCCCAGGGGAAGTAAATTTCTTCATAGCTACGCACCTGTTGCGCGCTTACGCGACGATTTATATGGCTGCGTGTGAGATTTGCCGCATCGTCAAGCCCAGCGGCAGCTAGCAGTTCCATGACCGAGTGAACCGTCGCCTTGTGAAAGTTCGCGACCCGTTGCGTCTTGTCGGTAACGACCAGGCCTTTGCCAAGGTCAGGGTCCTGCGTTGTGACGCCGGTCGGGCAGGTGTTTTTGTTGCATTCCAACGATTGAATGCAACCCAGCGCCAGCATCATGCCTCTTGCACTGTTGCAGAGATCGGCTCCCAGCGCGAGAAGACGGATAATATGAAACCCGGTGAGCACTTTGCCTGAGGCAATCACCCGAATATCTTTTTTCAAGTCGAAACCAACCAGGCAGTCAACGACGAAGGCGAGCCCCTCTCTCAGTGGCATACCAACCGAGTTGGAATATTCCAGCGGCGCGGCACCGGTTCCCCCCTCGCCGCCATCGACGGTGATGAAGTCAGGTTTGATGCCGGTTTCCACCATCGCCAGGCACAAGGCGGCGAATTCGCTCTTGCGCCCGACGCAGAGCTTGAAACCAATTGGCTTGCCGCCGGAGAGTTCGCGTAGCTGCCCGATGAACTGCACCATCTCCAGCGGTGTTGAGAAGGCGCTGTGTACCGGTGGCGAATCAACTTCGGTATAGGGCTGTACCCCACGTATCTCGGCAATTTCCGGCGTATTCTTTACGGCGGGCAGAATACCACCGTGCCCCGGTTTGGCGCCCTGGGACAGCTTGATTTCGATCATCTTCACATTGGACAACGTCGCTTTCCACGCGAAGTCCGTGGGTGAAAAGCGGCCGTCTTCGTCACGACACCCGAAATAGCCCGTGCCGATCTGCCAAATCAGATCGCCACCGCCCTGCAGATGGTATGGACTGAGCCCGCCTTCGCCGGTGTTGTGGGCAAAACCACCCATCTCGGCGCCACCATTGAGAGCCAGAATGGCATTCTTGCTGAGCGCGCCGAAGCTCATGGCGGAGATGTTGAGAATGCTGGCGTTATAAGGCTGCGTACAGGATGGGCCACCCACCCGCACGCGCAGATCAGGCGAATTCTCGCTTGCCTTCAGCGCCGCCATCGAGTGGTCCATCCATTCGTAGCCGACCCGATAAGTGTCCATCTTGGTGCCCAGGGGGACCGTGTCCAAAACCCCCTTGGCCCGTTGATAGACCACCGAGCGGAACATTCGGTTGATCGGCACGCCGTCTGTATCGGATTCGACGAAATACTGGTAGATCATCGGGCGCAGCCATTCCATGAACCAACGACCATGCCCGGCCACGGGAAAGTTGCGGTGGATCGAATGGCTGGTTTGGCGGATGTCATTGACGCCCAGCGCCACCACGCCAACAACGATAATCAGCAGCACGACCGCCGGCAGCCATAACCAGGTCAAACCGGCAGCGATCAGCACACTGACGATGGACAACAGATAGAAGCGATTTCGCATTGTAAG
>CBDVAK010000149.1:0-8200 GCA_965371945.1 uncultured Candidatus Competibacteraceae bacterium | reverse complement strand
TGTTCAGATCCGGGGGCTGGTTGATGTGGCCGATTCTGGCCTGTTCCGTTGCGGCCACCGCCATCGTTGTCGACCGCTTGTGGGCATTGAGGCGACGACGCGTGTTGCCACCCGAACTGCTCGAAAGGGTGCGCGACTGGGAGCGTATGGCGCGAGTTCCCCCGCAGGATATGGAGGCATTGCGCCACGGTTCGCCGCTGGGGCGCATCATTGCCGCGGGTCTTGCCAACCAGGATCGTGGTCGCGAAATCATCCGCGAGAGCGTCGAAGAGCACGGCCGGCAGGTCGTGCATCAGTTGGAGCGCTATCTCAATTCTTTGGGAACCATTGCCTCCATCACCCCGCTGCTGGGTCTGTTGGGCACCGTCATCGGCATGATCCGGGTGTTCAATATCATCACCGCGCGGGGGGTTGGTGACCCGACCATCCTTGCTGGCGGTATATCGGAAGCACTGGTGACTACCGCGGCCGGTCTTACAGTTGCCATCCCCAGTTTGATGTTTTATCGGTATCTCCGTGGCCGGGTCGACGCCTACGTGGTCAACATGGAACAGGAAGCGGTGATGCTGATGGAGATCCTGCACACCATCAGTGATACCCGAACGGGTCAGCAACCATGAATTTTCGACCGCGTATCGCCGAGGAACCGGAGGTCAGTCTGACACCGCTGATCGACGTGGTGTTCCTGTTGCTGATCTTCTTCATGGTTTCCACCTCCTTCAGGGATGAGGCGGAACTGCAGATCGTGTTGCCGGAGACCAGCGCCCAACCACCACTCGAGGAGCCCGATGCGCTCAATATCGCGATCGATGCGCAGGGCCGCTTCAGTGTCGCCGGCAGCCCCGTCGAGGTGGCCGATCGGGCCCAACTGGTCAAGGTCCTGAGTGAGGTGATCACCGCTGATGCGGACACACCAGTGGTCATTCGTGCCGATGCCGGAACCGCCCATGAGTTCGTGGTGAGGACCCTCGATGTGCTCGGTGAACTGGGTGTCAGGCATATCGCCATCGCTACGGAGCCGCGGCAGGAGTGATGGCGCGCGTACCGGGGGGTCGGTACCGGGCAAGTCCGCATTGATTGCGGCACGGCCTCCCGGGTTCTGGCAGCATCGGGGTCTGACCGCGTTGTCGCTGGCGCCACTGTCGTGGCTGTACGGGATTGCCGTTTGGCTGCGGAGGGAGTTGCTGGGCATGCGCCGGTTTCGCTCACCGGCGCCGGAAGTGCCGGTGATCGTGGTGGGTAACATGACCGTGGGAGGTACCGGCAAGACACCGTTGGTGCTGTGGCTGACCCAGATGTTCAAACGCCATGGGTTGCGAGCCGGTATTGTCAGCCGCGGCTACGGCGTCACTCTGGGCGCTGATGCCCGCCTGGTGACGGCTGACGGTGATGTTGCGGATAACGGCGATGAGCCTCTGTTGTTGGCGCAACGCTGTGGCTGCCCGGTGGCGATCCATCCGAACCGTCGCAAAGCAGTACAGCGCCTGCTGCGGGTGGTGCCGCGTGTCGATATCGTGATTGCGGATGACGGTTTGCAGCACTACGCTCTGCATCGGGACATCGAGATTGCGCTCATCGACGGCGACCGGCGGTTTGGAAATGGGATGTTGTTGCCCGCCGGGCCGCTGCGTGAACCGCCAGGCCGGCTGGCCGGGATCGATTTTCTGGTTTGTCGGGGCGGACCTGCACGGGGGCGGGAGTTCACCCTGTCGCTGAGCCTTGGTGATGCCGTCAATATTCGCGATCCACATCGACAACGGATGCTGAGCCGGTTTCGCGGCCAACCCGTAGTCGCAATGTGCGGAATCGGCAACCCACGGAATTTTTTTGACATGCTGCGCGCCGCTGGGCTGGTTTTCCAGGAGCGTGCATTCGAGGATCACCACCGCTTCACGCCCGAGGATTTTCCGGTGGATTCCAACACTGCGGTGCTCATGACCGGGAAAGATGCCGTAAAATGCACTGCATGGGCTGGTGCCAACTGCTGGAGCGTGCCGCTGCAAAGCGCCCTGCCGCCGGCCTTCGAGACTGCTGTTCTGGGTTTGTTGCGGGAACGTGTCGCTGCCAGAGACCTGCGCATTGATTGGGGGAATGATTGAGTCGATGGACAAGAAGCTGCTGGATATCCTGGTGTGCCCGGTCACCAAGGCATCGCTGATTTATGACAAGAAACGCGATGAATTGCAGTGCAAGGCGAGTCGGCTGGCCTATCCCATTCGTGACGGCATCCCGGTGATGCTGGAAGAAGAGGCGCGCACCATGAGTGCTGAAGAAGTAGCCGCCCTGCGCGATTGAGGGTGATCGGTCTGGATATCCGATTTCAGGTCGCGATTCCGGCGCGCTACCAGTCGAGCCGGCTGCCGGGCAAGCCGCTGCGTGAGATCGGCGACCTGCCGATGATCTGCCATGTCTATGACCGTGCCCGGGAAAGCGGGGCGGAAAGCGTGGTGATCGCCACTGATGATGAGCGTATTCGCCGGGCGGCGGAAAGCCATGGCGCCCAGGTGGTGATGACGGGTAGCGGGCATGGCAGCGGTACCGAGCGGCTGGCGGAGGCGGCCGAACTGTTGAACTGGCCGGACGACACCATCGTCGTCAACGTGCAGGGTGACGAGCCGCAGATGCCCCCCGAGGTGATTCGGCAGGTGGCCAGCAACCTGGTGCATCATCCCGATGCCGGGATGAGCACGATCTGCACACCGATACACGAATCCCGGGAATTGTTTGATCCCCATGTCGTCAAGGTGGTGCGTGACCGGCGCAATTTCGGACTCTACTTCAGCCGTGCTCCGATTCCCTGGCATCGCGAAGAATTTGCGGCTGCCGCGGGTGGCTTGCCGGTGGACGGCGGCTACTATCGCCACATCGGTTTGTATGCCTACCGGGTGGGAGTGCTGCGATGCTATCCAGGCTTGTCCGCCAGCCCCATGGAGCAGGTCGAGTCATTGGAACAACTGCGCGCGATCTGGCACGGCATCGCCATACATGTGGATGAGGCGGTCCGGGTACCGCCGGTCGGGGTGGATACCGAAGCCGACCTGATTCGGGTCAACGCGGCATTTTGCTGAACAGGCTGTTGGGGTTGGCAGGGAAACAGGAGATGTCGGTTGTCACAATCGAGAGAGGTTCTCAGGGGCGTCGTTCATCCCTGGCATTGCGATTCATTTGGCCACATGAATGTACGTTGGTATGCTCACTTTTTTGACGACGGCGCCTATCATATCTGGCCCGCGTTTTGGGGCAGCCTGCAGAAAATGGAGCAAGAGTTCGGCGTCCACACCGTGACCGCCCGTGCCACCACCGAATTCAGGAAGGAACTGGTGGCGGGCGACCTGATCGTGATCGACTGCGCACTCACGCGCCTTGGTGGCAAGAGCTGTACCTTCCAGGAGCACATGATGCACGTCGACAGCGGCGAGGTGCATGCGACGTACGAGGTCACCGAGGTATTTTTCGATCCGGTCACGCGCAAGGCGGCAGCGATGCCGGAATTGATTCGCCGGGCCCTCGAGCCCATGCTATCGCCGCCCTCCCAGTGACACAGGAAACCATGTGATGAGATTCCGAACAGGTCTGCCCGCGCTCGCCCTGACCATCATCCTTGCTGGAACCGCAGCCGCCCAGCAGAGTGGACAGATGGAGCACGGCACCATGCATCAGCCGGCCGTTGCCGGCGATGACCGGGAACTGGTGCAGTACCCGGAGCAGATGAAGGTGCACACTCTGAGCAACATGCGTGACCATCTGCTGACGCTACAGAAGATTCAGCAGTACCTGGCCAACGAACAATACGACGAGGCTGCCGAGATCGCCGAACAGCGACTCGGCATGTCGTCACTGGAGATGCACGGGGCGAAGCAAGCCTCCAAGTTCATGCCCGCGGGGATGCAGGCGGCGGGCACCGAGATGCACCGCAATGCCTCACGCTTTGCCCGGGCGGCCACCGACGCGTCGGTAAGCGGTGATCTGAGTGCCGCGCTGGGTGCACTTGCGGAAGTCACCGCGAGCTGTGTCGCCTGCCACGATGGTTACCGACTGCAGTAGCGAGGGCAGGTCGTATCCATCAACAATCGGAGTGAGGTCACGGCAAGGTGTGTGCGATGGAGGCCGAAAACCGGTGCGCCGTGGGTATATACTGAATCTGTCACGGTCTTGGTCATCACAGTGTCATGCGAGCATCTGTTCCACTTGTTTGCTGTCTGAGCATTTTCCTGCTCTTCTCCACCGCTGCATCGATGGCCGATTATGGCGCCGAACGTGCGGCCATGATCGATACCATCGAAACCGGTGTACGTGAGACCAGCCTTTATCTTGACAAGGAAGCGCTGGACCAGCGCGTCATCGACGCGATGGCGACAGTCCCGCGGCACGAGTTTGTGCCGGCCGACCAGCTATCAAATGCCTACGAAAACCGGCCACTACCGATCGGTCATGGCCAGACCATCTCACAACCGTATATCGTCGCGATTATGACTGATCTGCTGCGCTTGCAGCCGACTGACCGGGTGCTGGAGATCGGCACCGGATCCGGTTATCAGGCTGCCATCCTGGGTCAGCTCATCAGTAGCGTACACACGATTGAAATTATCGAACCGCTGGCCAGAGATGCTAAGGAAAAGTTCTCGCGTCTTGGTTATGGGAATATTGAAAGTCGCATAGGTGACGGCTACTACGGGTGGGAAGAACAGGCACCATTCGATGCCATCGTCGTGACCGCTGCGGCAAGCCATGTCCCGCCGCCGTTGATCCGTCAACTCAGACCGGGTGGCCGGATGATTATCCCGGTGGGCAGTCGCTTTCTCACCCAGCAGCTGGTATTGATCAGTAAGAGCGAGGACGGACAGGTTACAACCCGGCAGATCCTGCCGGTGCGATTCGTGCCTTTGACTGGTGAGCATTAACCCGCATTCTTCAGAAAACGCGGGGAATAACCGCCTGCCGCTCTATTCCGTCTCCCTGTTGTCGGCAACCGCACTCGCCTACGAAGTGTTGTTGACCCGGCTCTTTGCGATTGTTCAGTGGCATCACTACGCTTTTATGATCATCAGCCTTGCCCTGCTGGGGTATGGTGCAAGTGGCACGTTCCTGGCGCTGGCACAGCAAGTCTTGCGAACCCATTATCGCGCCAGTTTCATTGCCAACCTGTTGCTGTTCGGTGCCTCGACACTGGTTTGTTTTCTGGTTGCCCAATCCATCGATTTCAGCCCCGAGGAAATTCTCTACAGTGCCAGACAGTGGCGGAATCTGGCCGCGATATATTTGCTCCTGTCACTACCATTTTTCTTTGCTGCCAATGCCATTGGTCTGGCCTTCCTGGAATTTCGCACCCGGCTGCCCGCCATCTATGCCGCTGACCTGATCGGTGCCGGACTCGGCAGCCTTGCCATCGTGGCTTTGCTGTTCGTGCTGTTTCCCATGCGGGCATTGCAGGCATTGTCGGTGCTGGGTCTGGCCACTGCGATGGTTGGCGCCTACGAGTGCCGGGTGTCGTCCCGTGCCACCTGGGTCTTGCTCGCAAGTCTCGCTGTTATTCCCCTTGCTGTTCCGGCTCACTGGATTGGCTTGAAGATGTCGCCCTACAAGGATCTCAGTCAGACGCTGCGAATAACCGGCAGCCAGGTTCTGGCGCGGCGCTCCAGTCCGTTGGGGCTGATCGACATCGTTGGCAACGATGTCGTTCCTTTGCGGCATGCCCCGGGACTGAGCCTCAATGCGCAAACCGGGCCGCCGGCACAACTCGGGCTGTTTGTCGATGGCAACGGTCCGTCCGCCATCACCCGAACCAACGAGGAAGGGGCATCGCTCGAGTATCTCGGCCGTTTGACTTCGGCGCTGCCCTACTACCTGAACAGACCCGATGATACGTTGATCCTGGGCACAGGCGGCGGCGCCATGGTGCTGCAGGCGCTGCAACTTGGCGCAGGACATGTTGATGCGGTTGAACTCAACCCGCAGATCGTTGCCCTGGTCAGCGACGAGTATGCGCAGTCCGGAGGCTGGATCTACCGGGATGACCGAGTCCGGGTGATCACTGCCGAGGCACGCGGGTTCGTGGCCAGCAGTCAACGAAGCTACGACCTTATCCAGATCCCTTCACTCGACAGTTACGGCAGCTCCGCGACCGGACTTCAAACACTTGGCGAGGACTACTCGTACACGCTCGAGGCATTCGAGGAATACCTGAGTCATTTGGCGCCAGGCGGACTACTGGCTGTCAATCGCTGGGTGAAGATCCCGCCGCGGGACTCGCTCAAGGTATTTGCGACGGCAGTGCAGGCTCTGGAGCGTCTCGGAGTGACCGGGATCGGTCAACGCCTGGCACTCATTCGAGGATGGCAGACCAGCACGCTGCTAGTGAAAAACGGCCCGTTTGCTCCTTCGGAGCTTGCCGGGATCAGAAAGTTTTGCGCCGACAACTCTTTCGACATCGCTTGGCTTCCAGCCATGTCGCCGATGGAGGCAAATCGGTTCAATATCCTGTCGAAGCCTTATTTCTACCAGGGCGCCAAAGCGTTGCTCGGTGACAGCAGAGAGCGGTTCCTGGCGGATTACAAGTTCAATCTGAACCCATCGACGGACAACCAGCCCTTCTTCTTCAGCTTTTTCCGGTGGGGCACATTGTCCGAGATCGCAGGGCGTTACGGCGAGGGCGGTGTACCGTTGCTGGACACAGGTTATCTGATCCTGGTTGCCACCCTCATGCAGGCAGGCATTGCCAGCATCGTGCTGATACTGGTGCCGCTCGTTTTTCTACGCGGGCAGGCTATAACAGGCGCAAAAACAATGGGGACCCGTCGTATCTTCGTGTATTTTGCCGCGCTTGGCCCTGGCTTTCTGTTTATTGAGATCGCCTTCATACAAAAACTGACCCTGTTTCTGCATGATCCCCTGTACGCCATCGCCGTTGCACTGACCGCCTTCCTGATTTTCGCGGGGCTGGGAAGTGCGTTTGTACACAGAAGAATGATGGTGGCGGCAACCGATCCATACCGGGCGGGGATCATGCGACCGGTCGCATTTCTGGTGGTCCTCAGCGGTGTGTACATGCTCGTCTTGCCATCTGTCTTCGATACGTTTATTCAACTTCCTGATATTGCGAGAATTCTGATAAGCATCGTTGTCATCGCGCCGCTTGCTTTTTGTATGGGCATGCCATTTTCCATGGGTCTGTCAGAGCTGGGAAGACATGCGCCGACCCTGATCCCCTGGGCATGGGGTATCAATGGTTGCACCTCCGTCGTCAGCACCGTCCTCGCCACGATGATTGCGATTCACTATGGCTTCAATGCCGTCGTGGTCGGCGCTACCATGTTTTACGTGGTGGCGGCCTTGAACTTCCCGAAAACGCCCACCATATAGGGGCATGCCTGGCAATTGTTGATGTTGCAGCTTGTGGGTTCGGGTGATCGTAGCGGGGCGTGACTGGAGTACCGAGATATTCGATAATCACTGTCGTGGGCCCCGGGTATCAGTAATTCAACATATGAGAGGAAGTCCTTGATGAAAGTTCAGTCCGTTGTTTCCAGGTTGGTGGCTGTGTCGCTGATGGCAGGAATTTCGTGGGCCAGTAGCGCAGCGGTGGAGGAGAGCAATTTCAGCCTGGATACCACCGGGGATTTGTATCGGCTCTGTGCGGCGACCGACGAGGACCCGAATTTCGTGGCTGCTACTTACATGTGCCGCGGATTCATGGAGGGCGTGCATGAGTATCACGATGCCATCACTGCGTCCGGCAAGATGAGGCGCCTGACTTGTACTCCCGAGGGTACCACCCTGGCAGAGGCTCGCGTAGTGTTCCTGGCCTGGGGCGCTCAAAACAACGCTGACGTCGCGCTCATGGGTGAGCCGCCGGTAGACGGGTTGTTGCGCTCGCTGAGCGCGCGGTTTCCATGTGACAAGTGATGGCCTGCGCCGTCGAATTTTTTTGGTGGGATTCAGTTTCGCAGTTGGAGAATAGCAAATCATGAAGAAAGTGCTTGTATTGGCGTTGGTGCTGGGCTCAGGTTCGATTCTCGCCGGATGTGGCAGTACCACGGGTTCGCGTACTGTTAGCGGTGCCGGCATCGGTGCCGCCGGTGGCGCATTGATAGGCTCCATGACGGGTAGCTGGGGGGCAGGCGCGGCCATCGGTGCGGCGGCTGGTGCTGTGGGTGGTTATGTCTACGACCAGCACGAGAAGGGCAACATCGATTAGATCGTT
>CBDVAK010000148.1:0-8317 GCA_965371945.1 uncultured Candidatus Competibacteraceae bacterium | reverse complement strand
TGTGGATCAAGTCACGCAAGGAGAGACTTATGCTGATTCTGACCAGAAGGGTCGGGGAGACCCTGATGATCGGCGACGATGTGACGGTAACCGTCCTGGGTGTCAAGGGCAACCAGGTGCGTATCGGAGTGAATGCTCCGAAGGAAATTGCGGTTCACCGGGAGGAAATTTACGAGCGCATCAAGCGCGAGAAAGAGGGCAGTGGCACGCCTCAGCATAGCGAGGAATGACATGCCTTTACCGACCGTGGGAGGCGCTGTAACATGTGCCCCCGCTGCGGCCGGTGTGGCTACGCCAGACGGCTCTGGGATGGTCTGGAGCGGCACTGTATTGGTGCCCTCGGACCCCCATGGAGCGGAGTTCGTGGTGACGATCTCTGTGGACCTGGATCCAGGGATACATGGGGCGTCGCGACGAGAACGAGAGTTACGGAGAGATGGCCGAGCGGCTGAAGGCGCTCCCCTGCTAAGGGAGTATGGGGTTAATAGCTCCATCGAGGGTTCGAATCCCTCTCTCTCCGCCATTTGCCGGGCGCAGTTGACTCCGGGCCGATCGGGGCTCGATAATCTGCGCCCCACGCGCCCGTAGCTCAGTTGGATAGAGTACCTGGCTACGAACCAGGGGGTCGGGAGTTCGAATCTCTCCGGGCGCGCCATTTTGCAAAGCAATCACAGCAGCTTTCTGTCACGAAAACATCAGTATGGGAGTGTTACCCGCACACCCGGTTTCACGGTCTGATGAACACGCTGCTACCCGGCCCGGCAACGGCAACAACCAGCAGTTGCCGGTACCAGTAACACACCTCCCCATCCTTTCCCGCCTTGACCCCGAACAGCGTCATCCATGCCAGATGTTGTGGTGGCTCCCCGAACGGTCGCGTCTGCTTTTCCGCGGGGCAGGGGTGCGTGGTTGGCCGCGTTGGAGCTGCTTGCTGTAGTGTGCGTTGTCGTGCGCTCCTGTGTTGATCGTCTCAGCAGTCTGAGCCGCCGGACCGGCGGGGCCAGGTTGCAACCCGGATCACGGGCCTGTTCCACTGGCTGGATCCTGGTGGGCTGCGTGCTGGCGCAAATGCTGTGGCCGTCCGTGTTCGCTCAGGAACCTGCACTGGCCTATACGGTGCAAATCGATGCCACGGGGAATCAGAAACTGGTCGAATTGTTGTTGGATGTGTCTGAAGCCCGGCGGCTGGAGTCGACCCCGCCCCCGAGTGTGGTGAGCCTGCGGCGCCGGGCAAAGTCGGATCTGGACAGTATGCGCGAGGCGATGCGCTCGCGAGGCTACTATGGCGGTGAGATCGATTTCGTGATCGATTCCCAGGCCAGTCCGGCGATTCTCGAGTTTCGTGTCGTCCCTGGCCTGCTCTATCGTCTGAGAACCATCGAAGTCGAAATTTCGCCGGCGGGTAGTGGGTTCCAGGCACCGTCGCCGTCGCAACTCGGCCTGGTGCCCGGCGAGCCGGCAGCAGCTGTGCCGGTATTGATGGCGGAACAAAAGCTGGTGGAAGATGCCAGGCAGAGGTCCTATGCACTTGCCGAATTGGGTAAGCGCACGGTGGTGGTGGATCACGCCAGCCACACCATGGATGTCGTATTGCGACTGCAATCCGGCCCTTCGGCCAAGCTCGGCAGGGTCGTGTTCGTGGGTACGGAGGGAGTGGACCCCGATTACCTGGAGGGGTTGGTGCCATGGCAACCGGGTGTACCTTATGATCCGGAGTTGGTAGCGGAGGCCCGAAAGGCGTTGGTGGAGACCAACCTGTTTTCCGCCGCCCGGCTCGAAGTGGCCAGCGCACCCGATGCGGATGGTCAGCTCGAGGTGACCGCGCATCTCACCGAACGCAAACACCGTACTTTGAAAACAGCACTGGGTTTTAATTCAGACACGGGCGGTGCCTTGCGCGGTAGCTGGACGCATCGCAATCTGATCGGCAGTGGTGAGCGATTGCTGTTCGAGGCCACCTGGAGCGGGATTGGCACCAGTGTTCGTGCCAACTTTCGCCGTCCCAATTTCTTTCACCGCGATCAGGCGCTGGTGTCGGAACTGCGCTTCGTCAACGAAGATACCGATGCCTTCAAGAGCAAATCAGGCAGCGCCAGTATTGGCCTGGAGCGTAAGCTGGGGGAGCGGTCTGAAATCGTATTTGGCCCGGCTTTTCGCCATAGCAAGGTGGAGGGCACCGATGAATTCAGCAGTGAAAATTTTTCCCTGCTCTATTTTCCGGTCAACATCACCTGGGATTTTAGCGACGACCTGCTCGATCCAACCCGCGGCGGTCGCTTGTTCGTGCGTATGGCGCCGTATACCAATGTATCGGGACGGGATCTGACGTTTGGCAAGGTAAGAGTCCGCTACAGTCAGTATTACACGGTGCACGAGGAGCCCCGCCTGGTGCTGGCAGGGCGGGTTACCCTCGGCCTCATGGACGGGGCTTCGCGGGACGCAATTCCGGCTGATGAGCGCTTCTACGCGGGTGGCGGCGGCTCGGTGCGCGGCTACGGTTTTCAACTGGCCAGCCCTTTGAATGCCCTGGGTGATCCAATTGGCGGAAAATCCTTGCTGGATTTTTCCGCGGAGGTCAGGTGGCAGGCTTTCGGTGATGTCGGCCTGGTGGCGTTTGTGGATGCGGGTAGTGCCTTCACAGACAGCGTTCCCACCGATCTCGGCAAGTTACGTTTCGGCACCGGCATGGGAATCAGGTACGCTACACCGATCGGCCCACTGCGCTTCGATGTTGGAGTCCCCATCAGTCCTCGTGACGGCATCGATGACGCCTACCAGATCTACGTGAGTATCGGCCAGGCATTCTGAGTGTTCACATGAAAGTGGTAGCTAGCCTCCTGCGTTACCTGACCCTGAGTCTGGTTGCGGTCGCGGTTCTGGTCGGAGGTCTGCTGGCCGCCTTGCAGACCGAGTGGCTGCAAAAGCGCGTACTGAGCTATCTGCAGGCAACGCTCACGGAGCAGGGGCTCGTTGTCGAGGCCAGCGACTTGAGCGGGTTTCTGCCCTTCCAGTTGCGGCTGGGATCGGTCCGGATCAGCGATCGGCAGGGGCCGTGGCTGACTTTGCAAGAAGTGTCACTGGATTGGGATGGCTGGGCGCTGCTCAGGGGCGAGATCCTGATTCGTTCACTCACGGCCGCCTCGATCGCTCTGGCGCGACCCCCACAGATCGCTGATGACCCGGCCGACGACGAACCGCTGCGGCTGGTGCTGCCGGAATTGCCGCCTGTACTGAAGCAAGTTCGTATTCAACGGCTGGCGGTCGGCAACATTGCGCTGGGTGAGGCCTTTGTCGGCGAACCGCTGGCCATGAGCCTGACGGGTGGCATGCGGACCTTGCCAGGCCCCGAACTCCAAGCGCAGCTTGAACTACGGGGAAAGGCCGGCACTGACTTCGATGGGTCGCTGTCGGTACGGGCGTACGGCCGGCCTGTATCCGTCGATCTGGAACTGCGCAGCGAGGACCGTTCGGGTCTGGTTCGGCATCTGGTCGGCTTGCCGGGTTCGGGGCCTGTGAGTGTGGGTCTGCGAGGCCAGGGTCCGCTCGGGCTGTGGTCCGGTCGGCTGGATCTGTCGGTTGCCGGCATCGGTGCCTTGACCAGCGGTATAGAGTTCGGTGTCGAACCGGACAGTTACATTGACCTCGATGGCGCGTTGATGCCCGAACCTGGCCTGTGGTTCGAGCAGATTGCGCCGCTGCTTGGTGAGCGCCCCACGTTTCGTGCCTCGCTGAGCCGTCAGGGGGATCTACTTGAGGTACGCGAGCTGTTTCTGGATGCACCGGCTGCTCAACTGACAGTAGCCGGCGGTACAGACCTGGGCACGGAGACTCTGGACGTCGATGTTGCTGTACGGGTTATGGATCTGGCGGTATTCAGCAAGCTTGCCGGGACGCCACTGCAGGGTAGGATGGATCTGGATCTGAAAGCGACCGGGCAGTGGCTGCAGCCACGGTTGTCGGTGGGTCTGCATGGTGTTGATTTGTCTGGGTTCGGGAGCGCGCTGGCCAGTCTGGAGGTTGAGTCCGATGTGGTGCCGACCCAACCACTGGACCAGGGTTTTCGCGACCTCCGAATCACCACCAGCGGTCAGCTACGAGGGCTGAGAATCGATAATGTACCTGACCTGCCCGCGGTGCCGGTGAACTGGCACGGTGTGGCGAGCGTTGTCAGCCCGCTTTCGTACCAAATCTCCGAGCTGCAGGTTGACACCGAGGGTGTGCGGCTGACTGGCAACGGACAACTGGATCTGCAGGCATCGACAGGGCAGTTGACGTGGGCACTGAACGCGGATGATCTGCGGCCCTGGTTCAGCGCCTTGGGCAGCCCCGTGTCGCCGGAGTCGCTGGCATTGCAGGGGGAGTTCCGGCTGCAAGGCAGCCAGCAGCCGATCACCACCCGAATTCAGGGCAGTGTGGCGGGGATCGACGGTTTCGCTGAACAATGGTCTCCGTTGCTGGGGGGTAAGTTTGATTTTTCTCTGCATGGCGGTTGGCAACCTGGGGGTGAGTTGTCGGTATCGTCGCTGCGGGTGGATGGTGAGGCGGCGAGGCTGTCGGCATCGGGGTCCGCACGCATACCGGATGGTGTGCTCCAAGCCGATATCGAGGCCGTCGTCGCGGATCTGCAGGTCTTGTCTGAAGTCGTTGGTGCGCCAGTCTCTGGAAGCGCGGAACTGGTGCTGGAGCTGGCTGGAACCCTGGCTGATCCGCTCGCCGATGTCACGCTGACAGGCACGGATCTGCGCTACGACCAACGGGTGATCGGTCAACTACATGCCTCGGCTATTTTGGAAGAACTGCTGCGACAGCCCGCGGCGGATCTGCAAGTGTCGGTGGGGCCGGCAGATGCATTGATAACGCTGAGCTCCGGCATGGTACTGGATGGCTCCCTGCTCAGGCTGGAGCAGATAGAGCTGATGGGCCCGGACAGCGAGTTGCGAGGCAGTTTGCAGGTAGCGCTGCAGGGCCCCTGGTTGAACGGGACGTTGAAGGGAAAGATCCGCGATCTGGGCAGCCTGGTGTATTGGCACCAGGACACTGGGTTGCAGGGTGCTGTGCAGATGGAGGCAGAGTTGGGCTCCGAGGACCTGACCCAGCAGGCCAGGCTGAGTGTCAAGGCGACTGATATCGTGGCTGAGTTTGGCACGCTGCAGCAGCTCGATCTGGAGTTGCGCGCTGACGACGTCTACGCCCGATCGGGTCTCGATGCGCTGCTGCGGCTGAGACGGTATGAGTATGAAACGGTGACCCTGGAACAGGCCAGCCTGGGTGTCCGGGGTGATGCCGAAAGGCTGGCAATGACGCTGCAGGTCGAGGGCCAGTTGGAACAACCGCTGGATCTCGAGGCAGCCGCCAGTCTCGAGATCCACGATCAGGGGTTGACGCTCGAGGTCGAGAAGCTGGCAGGAAACCTGGGTGGCCGGGCACTGCGACTGTTGGCGCCGGCGACCGTCGCCTGGGCGCCGGCTGTGGTGGAGCTTGCGGATCTTCGGCTCAAGTTTGACGAGGCGCTGCTGACCGCGAATGTTCGCTATGCCGCCAGCGATATCGCGGGCAGCGCTACCTTGAAGAATCTGCCCTTGTCCCTGGTGGGTGATCTGGCCGGTCTGCAACTGGAAGGCGTTGGCGATGCACAGCTCAACCTCGGTGGCAGCGCGGCGGACCCGGAAGCGGATCTGCTTATGAACCTGCGGGAGGTGGCCGTACCCCACGAGGACATTGGCGAGATACCCAGAGGAACTATCGAAGGGCGGGTTCGGCTGGCTGCCGGCGTATTGCGTGGCGACCTCAGCGCTGCTGGTATCACCCGCAAACCGTTGCTGGCCAGCTGGGAGGTTCCGGTCCAGGTATCGCTGGCCCCGTTTGCGTTCGTTGTCGATGCCAGCGCACCGGTGAAGGGCAACGTCAGCGTCGAGGCGGATCTGGGGCGTTTGAGCCGGTTGGTGGAGCTCGACAACCAGGCTCTGGAGGGGATGCTGCGGGCGGATATCGGGGTCGGCGGCAGCCTCGTGGCACCGCAGTTGAAAGGATCGGTGACACTGAACGATGGCCGTTATGAGAACGGTGAGTATGGCACCGTTTTGCAGGGTATAGAGGGACGACTGGTCGCTGCAGGCAACTCGATGAGGTTGCTCGAGTTCCGCGCCACCGACGGTAGCGACGGGCGATTGCAAGGCAGTGGTGAGTTGGTACTGGAAAGCCTGGGCCTGTCCAGATTCGAAGCCGATCTCGATCTTGCCAATGTTCGCTTGATGCGGGGTGACAAGGGAGATCTGACCATCAGCGGCCTGGTTTCCGTGTCCGGAGATGGTGCCGGCGCACTCGCACAGGGTACGATCACCGTCAATCAGTCTGAATTCCGCATACCTGACCGAATCGACAGCGCGGTGCTGACCCTGGATGTGCAGGAAGTGTACGACGGCGTGCCGGTGGCGGAAGAGATCGCCAGTGTTTCGACGCCGCCCTACCAGGTGGTGCTGGATCTCGATATAGAGGTGCCGGGGCGTACATTTATTCGCGGCCGTGGTCTGGATTCGGAATGGTCGGGCCAGATCGAGGTCCAGGGCCGGGTCGATGATCCCCGTCTGCTAGGTCAACTCGAGGTCCGGCGCGGACGCTTCGATTTTCTCGACCGACCTTTCCAGATCGAGCAGGGAGTGATCAACTTTTACGGTAGCAATCCACCGGCGCCGACCATCACCCTGGAAACGCGAGCACAGGGTAGCGACATGGTCGCGATCATGCGCCTCGAAGGACCGGTGGAGGCTCCCGAATTCACCCTCGACAGCGAACCCGAGCTGCCTCAGGATGAAGTTTTGTCGCGGTTGTTGTTCGACCGCGACACAACGGAGTTGACGCCGTTCGAGGCCCTGAGCCTGGCCTCCGCGGTGCGTACCCTGACGGGCCAGGGTGGTGCTGGCTGGATGGACCAAGCTCGTGGCAGCGTCGGGCTCGACCGGCTGAACGTGTCGACCGGCACCGAGGGCGGCGGCTCGGTGGAGGCGGGAAAGTATATCAGCGAGGACACGTTTTTCGAGGTAGTGACCGGTTTTGGGTCGGAGTCAAGCCAGTTGCGTGTCGAAAAAGAACTCAACAAGAGCTTTTCGGTGGAAACCAACGTCGATCAGGACTCGAACTCGGGTTTTGGCATCAACTGGAAGCTGGACTACTGATCTGCCTGATGTCGTGTCGGCGCGGTATCAGGCAGGTTTGCGCCACAGCAGAACCAGGCTGACCACGACCATGACGGCCACATAGAACATAAACTCCAGGCTGCCCAGATAGGGCCACAGCGGGTTCCAGTCGTCGTGATCCGCGCGGATGATGAACGGTTGCAGGTCTTTGTCCGCAGGAGGTGAGAGCTGTATGACCTGGAATCCCAACAGCCCCAGCGTGGCGCAACGCAGCGTGGACCAGCAGGCGCCGGCTTTCGGTACCGGCCCTTCCAGCACGATGCTTTCATTTTCGTCGATCAGTTTTACCGTGGATACTCCGGGTGATCCGGACGATTCCAGCGTAGCTGACCCCGGTGGTATGACTGCAAGTCGCTCTGCCCGTGCATCCCATCCATCGAACAGCGGGATGCCAACAGCCAGTAAGATGACGATGAGCGGTACGCAGCTGACTACCACGCCGACCATGTTGCGCAGCGTGTAACCACCGGCCGCCAGCGCCAGGCGTTTGTAGAGCCGCAGAAAAACGGCGGTATCGTCGACGGTGACGATGTCCCGTGTCAGAACGGTCATCTCCGACCAGAACTCGCCGTGTACGCGCATGGGTACCAGCTTTCGCCAGATCAGCGCGAAACCGAGGCCGGCAACCGCGCCCGCCGTGATGGTACCCAGGTAATACAACAAGAAGGTAGCAGTCTGTGATCGCGCCGGCAGACTTCGTTCAGTCTGTCGATGGTGAGTTGTCGTTGGCAGTCTGGTCCTGCTGCGCTGCCACTGCTTTGCGTCTGCGCTTCATGATCAGCCGTACCGGCAGCAGCACCAGCCCCGCGAGCGCCAGTGCCACCGCACCGACCACTGCCAGCAGGCTGCCGATCATGCCCAGCCCCGCACCGGGCCCTATGTAGCCCCAGCTGGTTGCCGGCGCCAGGAAAATAGCACAGAGGATGAGCAGTAGCGTGGTTCTGTAACGGTTCATGATCATTGGCTCTCGGACTGTTTCGTCAGCACACCGGCAAACTTTCCAGCATCCACGTAGTTGGCGCCGAATGCCTCTACCCTGACGGCCGGGCCGTCTTCGGGATCTTTGCCGGGATAATTCTGGGAGGGAAATACTTTTTCATATTGCCACAGCAGTTCACCGCTCT
>CBDVAK010000147.1:0-8457 GCA_965371945.1 uncultured Candidatus Competibacteraceae bacterium | reverse complement strand
CGCTGTCGAGCTTACAGGGATGTATTCACAGCGTGTCCCGGAAGGCGGTACCCGCACCCTCATTGCCCCGGAAAATTGAGCACCTACTTGTGTCCAAAATGAAAAAACTTACCCGTGACGACCTCTATTCACTAGAGGAATATGCCGAACGGCGCGCCGACTTCCGCGACCAGGTGATGGCCCACAAGAGGCCGCGCAGAATCAGCGTGGGTGATCACGCCACCTTCTATTTCGAAGACCGCCTGACCATGCTCTATCAGGTCCAGGAGATGCTGCGCGCGGAACGGATATTCGAACGTGACGGCATCGAGGAAGAACTGTCCGCATATAATCCGCTGATACCCGACGGTCACAACTGGAAGGTCACTTTCATGCTCGAATACGCCGACGAGAACGATCGGCAGGCAGCACTACGACGTCTCAGGGGTATCGAGAATCGCGCCTGGGTACAGGTCGACGGCCATGCGCAGGTGTATGCCATCGCGGACGAGGATCTCGACCGCGAAACGCAGGAAAAGACATCCGCGGTGCATTTCCTGCGCTTCGAACTGGATGCCGAAATGGTGCGTGCGGCCCGTGCCGGGGCCGCCATCGGTGCCGGCCTCGACCATCCGCGATACCAGGCCACCGTGAGTTCGATTCCCGAAGCTTCACGGGCTTCGCTGGTTGCCGACCTGGACGGCTGATGTCCGGGAGGTTGTCCGAGAACACGCTGATCTGCTGCGTCACCAATCGATTCAGCGACCCGCGCGGATCAACCCACCGAGCCCGATATCTTCCAGTTCACGCTCGACCAGTTCCCTGACCTGCCAGGGATGTGACATGGTGAGCGCACGAGAGGCTACCGACGCGGCACGCTCACGACTGAGATTCCTGACCAGCCACTTGATCTTGTTGAGGCTGGCATGCCCCATACTGAGAATCTCCACGCCGAGCCCGATCAGCAACAGGGCACTGGGCGGATCGCCCGCTGCTTCACCACAGGCGGACACCTGACAGCCGTGCGGACGGGCACCCTGGACCACCTGGTCGACTGATCTGAGCAGGGCCGGGTGCAGCGGGTCGTAAAGGTGCGCCACACGCTCGTTGTTGCGATCGGTCGCAAGCAGATACTGAGTCAGGTC
Organism: uncultured Candidatus Competibacteraceae bacterium; assembly: GCA_965371945.1. Lineage (GTDB taxonomy): Bacteria > Pseudomonadota > Gammaproteobacteria > Competibacterales > JAHEDQ01 > CBDVAK01. Next base: position 7,333 of record CBDVAK010000147.1, on the reverse strand, counting down.
ATTGGTACCCAGCGCCAGATGACGAACCCGGCTGGCGTACTCGCCGATCTGGAAGACCACCGCCGGCACCTCGACCATCATCCCGACTTCCGGGTCGCCGGCCGGCAAGCCGTCCTCCCGGAGTTCCTTCCGTGCCCGCTTCAACAACTCCAGACACTCGTCAAGTTCATCCAGCCGGGTGATCATCGGAAACAGGATCCGGTAGTGGTCACGTTCGGTACCGGCCCGCAGCATGGCCCGGAGCTGGGTCAGGAACAGTTCGGGGTGATCGAGACTGACACGCACACCACGCCAACCCAGGTAAGGGTTGTCCTCGTGGATCGGGAAATAGCTGAGTTGCTTGTCACCGCCGATATCCAGTGTCCTCAGGCTGACCGGACGGGAGGGGAAAGTGCGGATCACACGACGGTATATGGCGGTCTGTTCCTCCTCGCCAGGGAAACGGTCACGGATGGAGAAATGCATCTCCGAGCGATACAAACCGATCCCCTCGGCGCCGCCATGGCGCGCGGCCGCGACATCGGCAAACAATGCGGTGTTGGCCAGTAATGGTACCCGCACGCCGTCGGTGGTGACCGACTCCTTGTCACGCAACGACTCGAGATCCCGGGACAATGCCTGTTCCTGGCTCTCCAGACGCAGATATTCCTCGCGCAATGCCGCGGCGGGTTGTATGCAAACCCGGGCGGAGTAGCCGTCGACCGCGATCTCGCAGCCCTCGAGCCGCGATACCGGCAGGCTCGCCACGCCGAATACCCACGGTACCCCGATGCCGCGAGCGAGCAATGCAACGTGCGACGCCGCGGTGCCGCGTACCGAAACCAGTGCCGCCAGGCGCCCCTCGGGTACGTCGACGAAATCGCCAACCGTGATCTCCTCCCCCACCAGAACCACGCGTGGTGGATACTCCCGGGTCACCACCGCACCGTGCTGCATCGACCGCAACAGCCGTTCGCCCAGATCGCGCAGGTCAGCCGCCCGGCCACGCAGATAGGGGTCATCCATCTTCTCGAATGCGCGCGCATGGGCAGCAATGGTGTCGCGCAATGCGCCCGGGGCCCAGTTGCCGCTGGCAATGCGACGCTCCACTTCGCTGCTCAGCGAGTCGCCTCGCAAGATCAGCGCGTAGGCGTCGAACAACTCCAGATCGGCTCCCGGAATGGAACCACGCAGGCGCTCGCGCTGGCGGTCCAGTTCGTCGAGTTCCATATCCACCGCGGTGCGAAACCGCTCCATCTCGGCTTGCGGGTCTTTGCTGCAACGATCCGGTGTATTGCGCAGCCTGCGCGTGCCTCGCACGGTAACCGCCTGACCGACCGACACTCCCCGGATGCCGTCGGTACCCTTGAGAATGATGTTCTGCCGCGCCTCCCCAGAGGCCGCCTCCGACAGATACTTCTCGACTTCGATCTGGGCGATGATTCCGGCCATCTGTGCCGCCAGCGTCACCATCAGCGAAACCTCATCTTCACTGAATGCCCGCTGCTCTCGACGCTGCACGACCAGCACACCCAGTACCCGCCGGCTGAAGATGACCGGTACGGCCATAAAACCGTGGTACGCGGACTCGCCGGTCATTTCGACATAGTGGTAACGCTGGTGAGATTCGTCATCGGCAAGATTGAGAGGTTCGGCGCGCTCCGCCACCAGGCCCACCACACCCTCACCCGGCCGCAACCGCACCTTGCCAATGCTGCCGGCACGCAAACCTTCATTCGCCACCAGCACCAGTTCGTCGCTGCGCTGGTCGATCAGATAGACAGAACAGACATCCACCGCAATGGCATCGCGGATGCGGTTTACCAGAATTGTCATGGCCTGGTGCAGATCCGCTTCGGCCCCAACCTCCTGCACGATGTTACGCAGAATTTCCAACATCTCAGCGCAAACCGTCCTGGTGAGCGGATTCAGAGCATTTCAGCGCTGATACCCGGCAACAAGGTGCGGGCCTTCGGCAAGGGTTGTCGAATTCAGCGCCCCGTGCGTCACTCACCCGCACGAGTCGACCGGGGATGGCGGCTCGAAGCCATCGCTGCCACCATCGCGTGGCTCAGGCGACCCGGATACCGGCAACACCAGATAGGCGAGTTCGTGCAGTGCGCGCTGATACACGTCGCGCTTGAAGTGCACAACCGCGCCGCTGGGGTACCAGTAGTCGACCCAACGCCAGAAATCGAATTCCGGGCGGCGGCTGCAATCGAGGCGAAAATCACCATCGGAGCCCATCATCCGCAACACGAACCAGACCTGCTTTTGACCGATGCACACCGGCCGCCGGTGACGGCGGATGAACCGTTCCGGCAGACGGTAGCGCAACCAACGGTCGGTGCGCCCCAGCACCTGCACGTGATTCGGCAGCAAGCCCGTCTCTTCCTCCAGTTCACGAAACATGGCCTGCTCGGGCGTCTCGCTGCGGCGAATCCCACCCTGTGGAAACTGCCAGGAAACCTGGCCAATCCTGCGCCCCCAGAACACCCGCCCGTCGGGGTGGCTCAATATGATGCCAACATTCGCCCTATATCCGTCCGAGTCAATCACCTGGCCACCCACCGAATCCAGAATCCGCCATCCATATACCCGCATGTGATGGCTGTATTCTTCCACAACCGCGTCGCGATGGACAAACCGGGTAGTTCCGGCACTCTCCTGGTACGCTCGATTGGAATGCAGAGTGTGCCGTGGGTATAGTTGACCCTCCCGGGCCCCCGGGCGGATACTCGGCTGCTACAGGAGCGACCAGATCTTGCAATTTCCAGGGCCCGAACAATTGCGTGTGAGCCCCCTGTTCCGGGGGCTGAGCGACTCCCAGCTGCAGTCCATAGTCGATGGCAGCAGGGTGCGTGAACATGCGCGCGGACACACCCTGTTTCTGCAGGGTGATCCGGCCAACTTTTTTTTCATGGTGATACACGGCTGGGTCAGCGTCTACCGCGACACTGCGGATGGCGAGCACACGGTAATACACGTGATCCGGGCGGGAGAAACCTTTGCCGAACCGGCGGCCCTCAATCTGGGTGTGTATCCGGCGTCCGCGGAAGCTGCCACCGATTGCATGCTGCTGGACGTCCCCGCTGCCCGGTTCAAGGACCTGCTGATCCAGGACCCGGGCGTCGCGATGCTGGTTATCGGACAGCTCTCACAAAGATTGCGCTTCATGGTCAGCGAACTGGAACGACTGCAGGTACAAAGCGCATCTCAGCGACTGGGCTCGTTTCTGCTCGAGCTGGCGCCGCCGGACGGGACCTGCGCGGTGGTCGAACTGCCATTCGACAAGACCCTGATCGCCGCACGCCTCGGCATGAAGCCGGAAAGTCTGTCTCGCGCGCTGGCAAAATTGCGGGGCCTGGGTGTGCAGGCCAACCGGGGCCATCGCGTGGAACTCAACAACCTGCCGGCGCTGCGTGCACACTGTATCAGCGAAATGGCTTGACCAGCGGTGCGTCCGCACCGGCAGCGGCCGGTTTACTGTCTACCCGGGGGCCGCTAAGAATCGCCGCGTATGCAACCACGAACAAACCAAAGGCGATGATCCATACGACACCCGCGGTGGTCACCAGCGCGACATAGTAGCTGCCGTCTACACCCGCGGCCACCCTCAGCAAAGCGGCAACGCTCAGCAGAACGTACGCCAGTGTTACCGGGGCCGGCGCCTGCAGCGGACGTCCGGTGTGACCCAGCGATGCCCGCGACATGATGGCCAGTATCATGGTCGCCACAGCACCAATGGTGAGTGCGTGTATCGCCGCCGAGCGGCTCACGAGGTCGCTGAAAGAAGCCACCGTCAGCATGGCAAAGCCGATGACGATCCAAAGATAGCCGAGGTGCAACACCAACAACAGCGGGTCACGGCGGACCGCTATCCCGCGCCACGCCGACAGCCTGATTCCGTGAACCCCGGTGGCCAACCCGGCCAGCAAACCTGCTGCCATGCTGCCAGGCAAGAACGCGTCAGCCACCCCGAACAGCGCCACCACGGGCACCGCCAGGCGCTCTACCAACGGGTACCGCACCGGCAGCCGGTGTGTTCCACGCATCCGCAACCAGTTGCCCGTAAACGCCGGAATCACGCGTCCCGCAACGATTGTCAGCAGCACCAGCAACAGATAAAGGGCAAGGCGTAGCCACAACATAGGGTCCGAATCGAACCAGCCACTCACACTCAACTGGTAGCCGGCATCGGCGAGCGCCAGCAGAACCGCCAGGGCCACCACCAGATAGTTGCCCCGGTTGCGCGCCGCGACGATCTCCCGCATCACCACGCCGGCCAGGGCAAACGGATAGAGCAGTTCAAGATATCCGGTGAAGATGGCCCAGGGTGTTGCCGGCAACATCACCACCCGCCCCAGCAGCCAGGCCAGTACCAACAGCACGACCGGCATGCCCCGCAGGGCTGGACGACGAGTCCAGCTGGGGATCGCGGTCAACAGAAACCCCCCCATGGCGGCGCCCCCAAGGCCAAATACCATCTCGTGCACATGCCAGTGCAACGGCGCCACCGGCCCCCAACCCAGCAGCCCCAGCACCCAGATCGACATGGCGACCACCGCGTACGAACCGGCGCCGAGAAACAAGGCCCGAAAAGCCTCACTGAAAAGCAGCAGGGGTGATCCCGCCACGGTGCTGTGCGCCGGTCCACCCGGCTGGTGATTGGACATCAGGGGACTCCGTCTCCGAGTCGGAGAGGTCGAGCATGCCAGTCCCACGAGCGCAGTCCTTGATCGCGGTCAAACCAACGATCAGATGAGCGACTGCCAAGGCCAGGGTTGGCGGGTAAAGGCCACGCTCACGATATAGCCGAACAGCAGCAGTGCCGCCACCAGGGCCATCACTCTGACGCGTCGGGTCGATCCACGTTTCAAAGCGATACTGCCGGTGACGACATAGAGCACCAAAGCCACCAGCTTGGCAGTCAACCAGCCATCAACCAGAGGATACTGCCCCAGCATGATCACCATCGATACCGCGCTCACCAGCAGCACGGTATCGATCAGATGGGGAACCACCCGGACCCACCGGCTCTGCAGCAGATGGGGTGCAGCCAGCATCCACGCGCCCCTGAGCACAAACAGTGCGATCGTTGCCGCCACCATGGTGAGGTGAATATTTTTCAGAGCCAGATACACCCACGCCTCCCGTCGAAACAGGATACGCCAGACCCGCAGGGCGGTTCAAAAAACCGGAATCGCGATTTCCGGATGACCGCGCAGATACCCACATACGTAAGTGCACATATTGAGATCATAGTGACGCAGGTGCCGGGCCAGCCAACACGGCGCAGTTTGCGACAACAGTTCGCGACACTGCTCAGCGCTGCCACCCCAGGTCAGGGATCGATAGTGCAAATCGAGCAGGCTCAGGAAGCGCTGATGATCGAGCAGATGACGTGCCGCGCGTGGATAGCGACTGTCGGTCATCACCTGCTGTTCGAGGTCGAACAGGTGTTGACAGGACCTCAGTAGCGAGTCGAACTGGCGTCTGACCTGATTGTCGGACACCTCGCCCCTGTCGTGTGCGTCGCACTGCCCCAGCAAAGCATCGAGATGATCGACAAGAACACGGTACCCGATCCGTACGAAAGGGAGTTCCGGAGCATCCAGCAGTGCCGGCAGGTCAGCGGATTCAGGATCATCTGTGCTGTACATGGTAGGCATACTTGCTTGGCATCGGAATGCCAGGAACTGGATCGAGGCTTGAGGTTTAATGCATTTCCAGTGCGGTCGGGATGACGTGGATCAATTCCATGGCAATGATTCGGCAGGGGCACGGCGAATGTGGTCTCAGCCAGCGGCTGCGCCGCGGCCGTGCATGCAGTACCATGCCGCCCCCGGGGTCTGTCCTGGTCACGACCCTGTCCAACCTTCCTGACCCATGGAGGCGCACGCATTGAGTCTGGCGATGTTCGATCTGGATCATACCCTGCTGGACGGCGACAGCGACTATCTCTGGGGTTGTTTCATGGCCCGCCAGGGCGTGGTCGACCGCGACCACCACGAGCGCGAGAATCAACGCTACTACCAGTTGTATCAGCAGGGTCTGCTGGACATTCACGAATACCTCGAGTTTGCGCTCAAACCGCTGGCCGCAGCCGAAACCCTGCGACTACTGGAGTGGCGGGACAGCTTTGTCGAGCAACAGATCCGCCCCATCATCGCTCGCGATACGGCGGATCTGCTGGCGCACCACCAACACCGTGGCGACACTCTGATTATCATCACCTCAACCAACAGCTTCGTGACCCGGCCAATCGCCGATCTGCTGGGTGTCGAACACCTGCTGGCCACCGAACCGGAGATGTTGGGAGAGCGGTTTAGCGGCCACGTGTCCGGCACGCCATGTTTTCGTGAAGGCAAAGTCATCCGTTTGCAGCAGTGGCTGGCGCAGCACCGGGAGTCACTCGAGGACAGCTGGTTCTACAGCGACTCGCACAACGACCTGCCCCTGCTGGAACGGGTCACCCACCCGGTGGCGGTGGAACCCGACGCAGCGCTGCTGGCCCGTGCCCGGGAACGAGGCTGGCCTGTCATCAGTCTCAACGGCCGCGCACCGGACGCTGGCGGGAAGGTTGCCAAGGACACGGATTTCGTTGACGATAGCACCGCTACCAGCAAGAAATAGTGCACAACACTATCCGCTACGGGCGTTCAGGCGCCAGACCATGTCGAGGGGCGGCTTGTTGCCGGCAGCTCATTGCTGACCGGGTCCGCGGTGCCCTCGCCCGACACACCGAGGAGACTTCGATGCCTATCCGTCATTTGCCTGCCCTGTTCGTCTTGATGCTGTTCGCGGTCGGCGCCCCGACGCTCGCAGCAGAATCGCTAGCCATCGACATGACCCAGACCGTCGTCAAGATCCCGATCGAGGAAGGCGTGGAGGTCGACGAGGCAATCGACTCGATGAAGCTGCGCGCCAACGAGCACAATATGAAGTTCGTCGGCCATCTGCCGCTGTCTGAACAACTCCAGAATATGGGCGTGGATTCACCGCGACTGGAGATTTTTCAGTTTTGTGATCCCATCATCGCCGGCAAGATGGTCCGCTACGAACCGGCCTTCGCCGCCTACCTGCCGTGTCGGATCGCGGTGGTGGAGGAACCGGATGGCAAGACCTATCTGACCATGCTGAAGCTGGATATCCTCATCGAAGGCACCAAGCTCTCGCCCGAGCTGCATGACCTGGCGGTAGAGGTCAACGACAAGTTGATGGATATCATTCAGGCGGGCGCCAGCGGCGACTTGTAAGAACAATGTTCCCTGGTTGCGTAGGGAGAACTGCGAAACAGTGAACGGCTTGGGCAGGATGCCCAGGACCGGTGCCTAAGCGAAGCAGGGATAGC
>CBDVAK010000146.1:0-8621 GCA_965371945.1 uncultured Candidatus Competibacteraceae bacterium | reverse complement strand
CATCCGCGTCAAGGCGCGTGCGATGGAAGCCGAAAACCGGTGTGCCGCGGGTATATGGCCTTGTCATTCGCCGTCGACGGAGTCTGCCGATCAGTGGAAAGGAAGCACAGCTATTCGCGTGAGGACTTGCTTGCCTGTGCGCACGGGGAATTGTTTGGTGAGGGCAATGCGAGGTTGCCGCTTCCGCCCATGCTGATGTTTGACCGCATCTCCCGGATCAATGACGACGGCGGTCCTTATGGGAAGGGACAGATTGTGGCGGAGCTCGACATCAAACCGGATTTGTGGTTCTTCGGCTGTCATTTCGAATCGGACCCGGTGATGCCGGGATGTCTGGGTCTCGACGCGATGTGGCAATTGATCGGTTTCTTCCTGGGTTGGGCGGGCGGTCCCGGTCGCGGTCGGGCACTGGGTTGTGGTGCGGTCAAATTTACCGGGCAGGTGCTGCCGGAAGCCACCCTGGTCACTTACCGTATCGATATGAAGCGCGTCGTGTTGAGGCGCCTGGTGATGGGAATCGCCGATGCCACGCTGCTAGTGGATGATCGCGAGATCTACAAGGGTGAGGATCTGCGGGTCGGTTTGTTTACCCGAACTGACAATTTCTGAGGCGGCGCCCAGACCAAAAGCGGCGTGCTGTGGGTTTTATACCCACGGCATGCCGTGGGTATAGTCATGGCAGATGTTGGCGCGCCAGGTACTGGTAGGACTGCATCTCGTGCAGCCGGCTGCGCACGCGAGCATACTCATTTGACAACCGGCGGCCCTGGTAGAGTTGTTCGACCGGAGCCGCCGCCGAGACAATCAGTTTCACGTTGTGGTCGTAGAACTCGTCGACGAGGTTCAGGAACCGGTGGGCCGCATCCTCCATATCGCGGTTCATGACCGGTACGTCCGAGATCAGCACGGTGTGATAGCAACGCGCGATCTCTATGTAGTCTCCGGTTCCCCTGGGGCCATCGCAGATCGCCCGGAAGTCGAACCACACCACACCTTCGGCAAGTTTGCGGGTCGGAATGTCACGCCCTTCAATTTCGAGCGCAGCGTGGTCGCGGCCGCTGTTCAGACTGATTTGCGCGAAGGTAGCTTGCAGGCTTTGTTCCGCGGCCTGGTCGAGGGGACTGTGGTAGATCTCCGCCCTTTGCAGTTGTCGCAGTCTGTAGTCGGTACCGGCATCGAGGTGAAAAACCTGCATGTGCCGATTGATCAGATCGATAGCGGGTAAGAAACGCGCGCGTTGCAAGCCATCTTTGTAAAGCTGGTCCGGCGGAATATTGGAAGTGGTGACCAGGGTGACCCGGCGCACGAACAACTGTTCCAGCAAACGCGCCAGCAACATCGCATCGGTGATATCGAGGACGAAGAACTCGTCCAGACACACCACCCGGGCGCGGTCAGCAATGCGGTTGGCAACGACGCGAAGCGGGTCTTGTTGTTGTGGCAGTGCTTTGAGTTGGGCGTGGATATCACGCATGAAGCGGTGGAAATGGATGCGCGTCCGTTGCTCGAACGGCAGGCTGTCGTGGAAGTTGTCCATCAACCAGGTCTTGCCGCGCCCCACGCCACCCCATAGATAGGCTCCCCTGACCATCCTCGGTACCGGTTTTGGGCGGAAGCTGCTGCGCAACTTCTCCATCAGGTTCTGTGTCTTGGTGACGCCACGGTCGGACTCGACCAGCTGTTCGTAGATCCCCTGAAGCAGAGCGATTGCCTGTTCCTGGACCGGATCGTGGCTGATGTCCGGGTGACCGAGTGAGCGTTGGTAGCGCTGCCGGGGAGTCATTCGGGGCGAGTGGAGCGGGTTCGTGGTCATGTTCCGTGAGTGTGGCTTGATCCGGTATTGTTCGGCAAGCGTATCCATACGACGCGCATCATCCAGGCGGAGACCGGGTGCCGGGCTTGAAGCCGTGGCCGTCCAGTCCGTACCATGCAGCGTTCTGGCCCGCAAGCTGTCTGCTACGGTCCTGCGTCGCGACACACTGGAGCAGGAATGAGAAAAACCAGAATACTGGTGGGTGTCGCCCTGGTATTGGCGGTCTACGCTTTTTTTGCGTTGGACCTCGGTCAGTACCTCAATCTCGAGTTCTTCAAATCCCGCCAGGATGCGATCGATCAATACTACCAGGCGCATCCCTGGAGTACGGCGCTGTTCTATGTGCTGATCTACATAGCGGTGACAGCGCTGTCATTGCCGGGGGCCGTGGTCATGACCCTGGTCGGCGGTGCGGTCTTTGGTTTGGGGCTAGGGACGGTACTGGTGTCTCTGGCATCGACCGTGGGTGCCACGCTGGCGTTTCTGGTGTCGCGATTCCTGTTGCGTGACCTGGTGCAGGATCGTTTCGCCGAGAGCCTGGTGACATTCAACGATGGCATCGAGAAGGACGGCGCATTCTATCTGTTCACGCTCAGGCTGGTACCTGCATTTCCGTTTTTTATCATCAATCTGGTGATGGGTCTGACCCCGATTCGTACTCTGACGTTTTTCGCAGTGAGCTGGATCGGTATGCTGGCAGGAACCATCGTCTACGTGAACGCCGGCACCCGGTTGGCGGCGATCGACAGTCTGGCCGGTATTCTTTCACCTGGTTTGATCGCTTCCTTTACCCTCCTCGGGGTGTTTCCGCTGATCGCTAGAAAAGGTCTCGAACTGCTTCGCAACCGTCGCTTGTACCGGGGCTTTCCGAAACCGAGTCGCTTCGAGTACGACATGGTGGTGATCGGTGCGGGGTCTGGCGGTTTGATATCTGCCTATCTGGGCGCGGCGCTCAAAGCACGGGTTGCGCTGGTCGAGAAGCACCGTATGGGAGGCGATTGCCTCAACACAGGCTGCGTCCCGTCGAAAGCCCTGATACGTACTGCAAACTTTCTCCACGCCACCCGGCATGCCAATGCCCTGGGCATCGATGAGGTCGAAGTACGGTTCGATTTCGCCAAGGTGATGGACCGGGTCCGTGAAGTGATCCGCCAGATCGAGCCCCACGATTCGGTGGAGCGGTTTACCGGATTTGGCGTCGATTGCCTGCAGGGAGAAGCCCGCATCGTCTCACCCTACGAGGTGCAGGTTGGCGAACGCAGACTGACCACGAGAAACATTGTAATCGCCAGCGGTGCGCAGCCGCTGGTTCCACCCATCCCGGGAATCGGCGATACCGGATTTGAAACCTCCGACACGCTCTGGGATCTGCGCGAGCTGCCCGGGCGCTTGGTGGTACTGGGAGGTGGACCCATCGGTTGCGAGTTGAGTCAGGCCTTCGCGCGCCTGGGCAGCAAGGTCACCCAGGTGGAGATGTTGCCACGTCTGCTCGCTCGCGAGGATGTCGATGTGTCGGCCCGGATCGAATCCAGGTTTCGCGACGAAGGCATCGATCTGTTGCTGGGCTATCGCGCGGTTTCGGCTCATCGGGCTGAAAATGGCAAGGTGTTGGTGTGTGAACATGAAGGCGGGCGAGTGGAAATCGGCTTCGATCGCTTGCTGATTGCACTGGGACGCAAGCCCTATACCGATGGGCTGGGGCTGGAAACGCTGGGGATCGGCACCACCACACAGGGCACGGTTGAGGTCAACGAGTATCTGCAGACCCGGTTCCCCAATATCTTTGCCTGCGGTGACGTAGCCGGTCCCTATCAGTTCACCCATACCGCGTCCCACCAGGCTTGGTATGTGGCGGTCAACGCACTGTTTGGCGGCTGGTGGAGGTTTCGCGCTGACTATTCAGTGATCCCGTGGGCGACTTTTACAGATCCGGAAGTGGCACGGGTTGGCCTCAGTGAACAGGAAGCCCGTGAACAGGGGATTGCCCATGAAGTGACCTGTTACGATCTGGCTGATCTGGATCGTGCCATCGCCGACGGCAGCAATGACGGCATGGTCAAGGTGATCACCCAGCCAGGGAAAGACCGGATTCTGGGAGCCACCGTGGTGGGCCCGCATGGCTCCGATCTGATTACCGAGTTTGTCGCCGCGATGCGCCACGGATTCGGCCTGAACAAGATTCTCGGCACCATCCATATCTATCCCACCCTGTCCGAGGCCAACAAGTACGTGGCCGGACAGTGGAAACGGGATCACGCGCCGCTACGCGTGCTCGAGTGGCTGACACGCTACCATCGCTGGCGCCGCCGCACTTAGCAGGGTTGAAATTTCTCGATAATCCGAGGCATTGGCGGTCGTGACGTGGCTGTGGGTGGTGCCTTGCGGGACACGCACCCACACTGTCTCGGCTTATTGACCATCTACGCCGGGTTGTTCGAAACGGTTGTCCAGAAACTGCTCGGGGACATAGCGCGTCCAGTCCCGGCGCTCATCACCAAAGGCGATGAAAGGCGGGTTCTTGAGCGAGGCCTTGGTGTTGTAGCGTAACGGCAGCCGCCGCAGGTCGATGATCTGGCCGCCCGCTTCTTCGAGGATGCATTGCGCGGCAGCGGTGTCCCATTCCGAGGTTGGTCCCAAGCGAGGGTAGACATCGACTCTGCCTTCGGCGATCAGACAGGGTTTGATCGCTGCACCTACCCCGACATATTCATAGTTGTCGAGTTTGCGCAGGAACGTTTGCAGAGATTTGACCGCATAGCCACGGCTGCCAGCCACCCTGACCGGGCCGTCCTCGATGGGTCGGGTGTAGATACGCTCGGGGTGGGTTTGCCCTGGTTCCAGTTTAAAAGCACCGCCGTTGCGCCAGCCGAAATAGCAGGCCCGGGACACCGGTATGTGAATCACCCCCAGGATGGCACGATGGTTCTCCACCAGCGCGATGTTGACCGTGAATTCGCCACTGTGCTTGATGAATTCCCGGGTTCCATCCAGCGGATCGACCAGCCAGTAGCGGGACCATTGGGAGCGGGTTGAGAACGGAACACTGGCAGACTCTTCCGAAAGAAGCGGGATATCCGGGGCTAATCCGGTGAGCCCGTCACAGATGACTCGATCGGCAACCAGGTCCGCTTCGGTGATTGGCGTCTGATCCTGTTTGGAGTTGATTTCGAACTCGGTATCGTAGATCTCGAGGATCGACTCCGCGGCCGCCTCGGCAATTTCGCGTACCGGTCCGGCCAACTGTTCGAGGTTGAGGTTCACGAGTGGACGCCGTCACGCAGTCGTGCGCTGGCGATAAATAGCGCAGCGATGCTCCTGGCCTCAGTGAAATCGTCACGACACAGCAGACCGTTGATGTCATCCAGCGGCCAGGGAACGACTTCAATTGCCTCGGGCTCATCACCCGGGAGTCGTTTCGGATAGAGATCCCGTGCCAGCAGAACATGGGTGGCATGTCCCAGGTAGGCTGGCGACAAGGTCATGGTTCGTAGCGATTCGATCCGCCGGGAGCCGTAGCCGATCTCCTCCATCAATTCACGGTTGGCGGCTTCGAATATCTGCTCCCCCGATTCCACCCGGCCTTTGGGAAAGCCGAGTTCGTAGCGTTCGGTTCCGGCGGCGTACTCGCGAATCAACAGCAATGTACCGTCGCCAAGCACGGGTACTACCAGCACCGCACCGACCGCTGACCCACGCAGTCTTTCGTAGACGGTCTCGACACCATTGCTGAAACGCAGTTCCAACTGTTCGATACGAAACAGACGGGAGCGGGCGACCAGAGTGGTCTTCAGTATTTCTGGTTTGGTACGCATCGCAATCGCGTGTCGGGGCATCCCGCCGCTGTCCACAAGGAGCAGGACTCAAGCACCGGGTTGCACTTTGCCACATACCGGGCAGTCGGGGTCCGCGCGCAGCGCGACCTCGCGCCATTCCATGGTGGCACCATCGAAAATCAGCAGGCGGCCGTCCAGAACCTCACCGATGCCCGCCAGCAGTTTGACGGTCTCCATGGCCTGCATGCTGCCGATGATTCCCACCAGGGGCGCCAGCACGCCGTTTTCCGAGCAGCTCTGGTCGAGTTCGCCGTTATTTCGATACAGGCACCGATAGCAGGGGCTGCTGCCCGGCACCCGGTTGAAGACCGAAATCTGCCCCTCCATACGTATGGCGGCACCGGACACCAGTGGCTTGCATTCGGCGACGCAGGCCTCGTTGACCGCGAAGCGGGTGGCAAAATTGTCACTGCCATCGACAACCACGTCCGCCAGGCGGACCTGTTCTGCCAGCATCTCGCCTTGCAGGCGGCGGTCGAGCGTGGTGATGCGTACCAGCGGATTGAGATCGGTAAGTGCATCGCGGGCCGAGTCAACCTTGGCGCGGCCGATATCGGCGTTGCGATGGATGATCTGCCGCTGCAGGTTGCTGAGGTCGACACGGTCGAAATCGCTCAAACAGAGATGACCGACGCCGGCTGCGGCAAGATACATCGCGACCGGTGAGCCCAACCCCCCAAGCCCGATCAGCAGTACTCTGGCCGAAGCCAGGCACTGCTGCCCCTCGATACCGAAATCGGCTAGCAGGATCTGCCGCGAGTACCTCAGCAGTTCTTCGTCATCCACCGCTTGTTCCTGGCTGGGATCGGTACTGCTCAAGGGTATTCACGCCCGCTGGTGAGAAATGCGGGCTAGCGGGATCGTAGTGCCGTACCCTGAAAATGGCAACAGCTCGCGGTGGGCGCTGGCGGTGCCGGACTTGAAAAAGAACCGCGTCGTCCCCATGTCCGGTTCTTATCCAAGAGCAGATTCCGGGAGCACTCAGGCGCGATGAGCACGGACACACACAAGGAGACACTGGGTTTCCAGACCGAGACGAAGCAGTTATTGCATTTGATGATTCACTCGCTGTATTCGAACAAGGAGATCTTTCTGCGGGAGCTGATCTCCAACGCCTCGGATGCCTGCGACAAACTTCGCTTCGAAGCGTTGACCGATGACGCCCTCTACGAAGACGATCCGGAACTGGCGATCACGGTGTCGTTCGACAAAGACGCACGCACTCTGACCGTGAGTGACAACGGTGTGGGCATGACCCGCACCGAGGTGGTCGAGAACATTGGTACGATCGCCCGTTCGGGAACCCGCAAGTTTCTCGATTCATTGACGGGTGACCAGCAGTCCGACGCGCGCATGATTGGCGAGTTCGGTGTTGGTTTCTACTCCTCCTTTATCGTCGCCGACAAAGTCACGCTCGAGACCCGCAGGGCGGGCCTGGGAGCCGAGCATGGGGTGCGCTGGGTTTCATCCGGCGAAGGTGAGTTCGAGATCGAGACCATCGATCGTGCGCAACGGGGCACCACCGTGACATTGCATCTGCGCGAAGGCGAGGATGACTTTGTGGAAGAGTGGCGGCTGCGTGCCATCATCACCCGCTATTCCGACCACATCAACCTGCCGGTGCGTATGCCGGTTACGCGGCCGGCGGACAAGGAGGGTGAGGAACCCGGGGTCGAGATCGAGACGGTCAACCGGGCCTCAGCACTTTGGACCCGCCCCAAGAGCGAGATCACGGACGAGGAATACCGTGAGTTTTACAAACATGTCTCGCATGACTTCGAGGATCCCTTGGCCTGGGTCCATAGCCGGGTGGAGGGCAAGCTCGAATACACTTCGTTGTTGTATCTGCCTGGCAAGGCGCCGTTCGATCTCTGGGACCGCGAGCCGCGACATGGCATCAAACTCTACGTACAGCGGGTGTTCATCATGGAGGATGCCGAGAAGTTGATGCCGCGCTATCTGCGGTTCGTGCGCGGGGTGATCGATTCCAGTGATCTTCCGCTCAATGTTTCACGGGAGATGTTGCAAGGTAGCAAGATCATCGACAGCATCCGCTCCGGTTCGGTCAAGAAAGTCCTGGGGCTGCTGGAGCGCATGGCCAAGGACGAGACCGACAAATACGCAGGATTCTGGAAGGAATTCGGTGCGGTACTCAAAGAAGGGCCGGCCGAGGAATTCGCCAACCGGGAACAGATTGCCGGATTGCTGCGATTTGCCTCGACTCATGGAGATGGGGACGGGCAGACAGTCTCCCTGGTCGACTATATCTCCAGGATGAAGGAGGGCCAGGACAAGATTTACTACATCGCCGCCGAGGGGCTATCAGCCGCCCGCAACAGTCCCCACCTGGAGATTTTCGACAAACAGGGGGTCGAGGTGCTGTTGCTCCACGAGCGCGTCGACGAATGGCTGATGGCTCATCTGAACGAGTTTGATGGCAAGTCCTTCCAATCGGTGGCCAAGGGCGAGCTTGATCTGGACAAGATATCCAGCGACGAGGACAAGGCCGGGCAGGACAAGGCCGAAAAGGAAATGGAGGGCTTGGTCAAGCGGGTCTCGGAAGCGCTTGGCGATCGTGTCAAGGAGGTTCGGGTTTCACATCGCCTGACCACCTCTCCGGCCTGTGTCGTGGTCGATCAGGAAGCGATCAGTCCCCATCTCGAGCGCATGCTTCGGCAGGCCGGCCAGGACGTTCCGGTCAGCAAGCCGATACTCGAGCTCAATCCGGAACACGCGATCATCCGGCGTCTGGACAAGGAGAGTGATGAGCAGCGTTTTGGAGACTGGAGCTTTATTCTGCTCGACCAGGCCGTGCTCGCCGAAGGTGACCAGCTCGAAGACCCGGCGGCATTCGTGAAGCGTCTCAACGAGCTGCTGCTGGTCCTGGGCGAGTGATCCCATCGGAGTAGTTTCAATAACCCGGGACATCGGCCGCCGTGAAGCGGGTGCGGGCGGTGTCTTCCAGGACACGCCGT
>CBDVAK010000145.1:0-8650 GCA_965371945.1 uncultured Candidatus Competibacteraceae bacterium | reverse complement strand
GCCGCTGTCGAGCCTACAGGGACGTATTCACGGCGAGTCCCGGAAGGTACTGCCCGCACCCGCATTGCCCCAGCCTATTGAAACTACGAAAAAATGAAACCAGTCGATGAATTGCTGACGCTTGCCCGGCAGGCCCGTGAGCGTGCCCATGCACCTTATTCCGGATTCCAGGTGGGCGCTGTATTGCGTGGTGGCAGTGGCCGCCTCTACGCCGGTTGCAACGTCGAGAACGCCGCCTATCCGGAGAGCCAGTGCGCGGAGGCATCCGCGATCGCGGCGCTGGTGCTGGGCGGGGACACCGAGATCACCGAGATACTGGTAATGGGCAGCGGCACCCGGCTGGTCACCCCCTGCGGCGGCTGCCGCCAGCGACTGAGCGAGTTTGCGGCACCTGACACGCCCGTTCATCTGTGTTGCGATGACCGCTATCAGCGCACCGTGACACTGGCGGAACTGCTGCCGTTGGGTTTCGGACCCGGGCATCTGCGGTGAACGAGGACTGGCAGCGCTCGTTGACAGTCCTGCGCCAACGGGCAGCGGGTCTCGAACCCCGCATTGCGGTGGTGTTGGGTTCCGGCCTGGGCGCACTGGCGGAGGCCCTGGAGAGTCCGGTCGTGGTGCCCTACCGCCAATTACCGGGTTTCCCCACGCCGACCGTACCAGGCCACGCCGGGCGCGTGCTGGTCGGTCGGCTCGAAGGTGTGCCGGTGCTGCTGCTGCAAGGCCGCAGCCATTTTTACGAAACCGGCAACAGCAACGGCATGGAAACGCCGTTGCGAACCGTACAGGCGTTCGGCTGCGACCAGCTTGTGCTCACCAATGCCGCTGGCAGTTTGCGGCCTGAGGTGGGACCGGGTGGTTTGATGCTGATCAGCGATCATATTGGCATCGGTATGCCCGGACCGCTGATTGGCTGCCGTGATCCCGGCCGGTTCGTGGATCTTGCCGAGGCCTATGACCCGCTGCTGCGCGATGATTTTAAGCGGGCCGCGCGAACCTGCGGGTTGACCCTGCACCAGGGTGTGTATATGTGGTTCGCCGGCCCCAACTTCGAGACCCCGGCGGAGATCCGGGCGGCTCGCAGCTTGGGCGCCGACGCGGTTGGCATGTCCACCGTGGCTGAGGTGATCATCGCGAGATTCCTGGGGATACGGGTCGCCGCCGTGTCGGTGATCACCAATCTGGCAGCCGGTTTGTCTGACCTGGCTTTGAGTCACGAGCAGACCCTGGCTGCCGCCCAACAGGCCGGCCATGATTTCGGGCGCCTGCTGCGTACATTCATCGGAGCACAGCAGTGATGGGCCATGTGGGGATGGACGACAGATCGCTCGCAGGTCGGGTGCTGCAGTTGCTCGATCTCACCAGCCTCGGGGATGGCGATGACGAATCGGTGGTGGAGCGCTTGTGCCGCCGCGCCACCACCGCGCACGGTGACGTGGCCGCGGTGTGCGTGTGGCCACGGTTCGTCGCCCAGTGTCGGCGTCAATTGCCGGGCAGCAGGGTGAGGATTGCCTCGGTGGCCAATTTTCCCGACGGTGGCGAGGACATCGCCAAGGCCGTGCAGGACACTCGCTATATCGTGTCCGAGGGCGGTGACGAGGTGGATCTGGTGATGCCGTATCGAGCCTGGCTGGCGGGCCGGCATACATTGACAGCAGACCTGATAGCCGCCTGCCGGGAGGCCTGCGGCGCAGGGGTCGGGCTCAAAGTGATACTGGAAACCGGGGTGCTGGGCAGTGATGCCAACATCGCCGCAGCCAGCCGCCAGGCGATCGGAGCAGGTGCGACGTTCATCAAGACCTCTACCGGCAAGACCGCGGTATCGGCAACCCCGGGAGCAGCTGCGGTGATGCTCGAAGCAATCCGCGACAACGGGGTCGGGGTCGGCTTCAAGGCCGCCGGCGGGATTGCTGACCATCGCCAGGCCGGAGGCTATCTGCAACTCGCGGATCGCATCATGGGGGCAGCTTGGGCGACGCCCGGCACTTTCCGGTTCGGAGCCAGCGGCTTGCTCGACGATCTGCTGGCGGTGCTGGAACAGCGTGCGCCGGAATCGCACAACGGCGGGTATTGAATGGTGCTACCACAGGAGATCATCCGCAGAAAGAGGGATGGTGAGGTACTGGGCCGCTCCGAGATCGAACGTTTCGTGGCCGGAATCACAGACGGCTCGCTCAGCGAAGGTCAGATCGCCGCGTTTGCCATGGCGGTCTTTTTCCAGGGTATGAACATGGACGAGCGGGTGGCATTGACACGTGCCATGCAGGCGTCCGGAGACACTCTGGACTGGTCGGGTGTGACGTTGCCGGGCCCGTTGCTCGACAAGCATTCCAGTGGTGGGGTGGGAGACAAGGTCAGCCTCATACTGGCGCCGCTGGTGGCGGCCTGTGGCGGTTGCGTGCCGATGATCTCCGGCCGTGGTCTGGGTCATACCGGTGGCACCCTCGACAAACTGGAGTCGATTCCCGGTTATGACGCTACCCCGGATATCGCCACGTTCCAGAGCGTAGTGGCCGACTGCGGCTGCGCGATCATCGGACAAACCGGTGAACTGGCGCCGGCGGATCGCAGGTTCTATGCCATCCGTGACGTGACCGCAACGGTGGAATCGATCCCCTTGATCACCGCTTCCATCCTTGCCAAGAAACTGGCGGCCGGGCTGCAGGGGCTGGTCATGGATGTCAAGGTTGGCAGCGGCGCCTTGGTCGCCGACCCGGAGCAGGCCAGGGCTCTGGCCGACAGCATCGTCACGGTGGCCGGGGGTGCCGGTCTGCCGACCACCGCAGTGCTGTCTGATATGAACCAGGTACTCGGGTTCAGTTGCGGCAACGCATTGGAGGTGGCGGAAGCCCTGGCCTATCTGCGTGGCGGAGCACGTGAGCCCCGGCTGCACTGCCTGGTGATGACGCTGGCTACCGGGATGTTGATGCTCGGGGGTCTGGCCGACTCCGAAGCGGAGGCGAGGGCCAGCCTGCTCCGGGCCCTGGATCAGGGCCATGCCGCGGAGCGGCTGGCGCGCATGGTGGCGGCACTGGGGGGTCCTGCGGATCTGCTCGATCATGGTGATCGTTACCTGCTATCGGCGCCTTGGATACGGCCGGTGCCGCCATCGGCCGACGGCTGGCTGTGTGAACTGGATGTTCGCGCAGTCGGCATGGCGGTGGTCGCGCTGGGTGGCGGGCGCACCGCGGCGGGCGATGTCATCGATCACCGCGTGGGTTTCAGCGCATGTGCGGGGCCCGGTGATCGGGTGGGCAGGGATCTGCCGTTGGCGCTGGTACATGCCGGCAGCGAGCAGGACGCCGAGCTTGCCAGCGCGGTACTGCAAAGCGCTGCCGTGATCGGTGACCAGCCTCCGGAATCGGGCGATGTCGTGCTCGATCGAGTCGGTGCGACGGAGATCGTCGCTTGAGACGGGTACTGATCCTGGTCATGGATTCGTTCGGCATTGGCGCCAGCGATGATGCGGATGTCTATGGCGACGCCGGTGCCGATACCTACGGCAGTATCGAACGCGCCTGCCGGTCGGGAGAGGCCGATCGTGATGGCCTGCGCCAGGGGCCGCTGGTGATACCGAATCTGCGGGCCCTGGGGCTGGATTGCGCGGCTGGATTGAGCCGTGGCATGCCGCCACGGAACGGGTGCCCGGATTGCGTGGCTGCCGCCAGTTGGGGCTATGCGGCGGAAACCAGCCGCGGTAAGGATACGCCCAGTGGTCACTGGGAACTGGCCGGCGTACCGGTCACCGAAGACTGGGGCTACTTTGGGGATGGTGAGCCTTGTTTTCCGACCTCGCTGACCGACGATCTGATCGCGCGCTGCCGGTTGCCGGGCATCCTCGGCAACCGTCGTGCGTCGGGCACCGAAATCATTGCATCCCTCGGGCAGCGGCATATTCGCAGCGGCAAGCCCATCCTCTATACCTCCGCCGACAGTGTGTTGCAGATCGCCGCGCATGAGCTGCATTTCGGACTCGAACGTTTGTACCAGGTGTGTGCGGTGGCACGTGAACTGGTCGACCGTTACCGCATCGCCCGGGTTATCGCACGACCGTTCATCGGCGAACATGCGGGTGCGTTCCGGCGCACCGGCAACCGTAAGGATCTTGCCACCCCGCCGCCGGCGCCGACGCTGCTGGATTGCCTGCTGGAGAGCGGCGCACAGGTAATCGCGATCGGCAAGATCGGTGACATCTTCGCGCACCGGGGGATATCACGGGAAATCAAGGCTGACGGCAACGAAGCCCTGTTCGATGCCACACTTTCGGCATTGCGTGACGCCGGCGATCGTACTTTGTTGTTCAGTAATTTTGTCGATTTCGACATGCTCTACGGCCACCGGCGTGACGTCGCCGGATACGCGGCCGCTCTGGAAGCATTCGACCGACGTCTGCCGGCGTTGCACGATGCGATGACGGCGGGTGACCTCGCCATCATTACCGCCGACCACGGTTGCGATCCCACCATGCCAGGCAGCGATCATACCCGTGAACATGTCCCGGTCCTGGCGTTTGGCAAGGGACTGGCTGGCGCCGCGCTGGGGCGCCGTGACAGCTTTGCCGACATCGGCCAGACGGTTGCGGAGTATCTGCGGATTCCGGTGCTGACTCATGGCCGCTCGTTCCTGCCGGATCTGCTGGGGCGCGGTCTCGGCTGATCCGCTGGCTCACGAGAATTCGTCTTTTCTGTCTGCCGCTGCTCCGGTACCCTTTGCGCCCCCATGCCCGCCACGAGTGACTGATCGAAATGAGCGAGGATGTGACACTGGTCGAGGACGGTATCGAGCGTCAGCCTTTGGAGCGTTTCACCGAGAAGGCGTATCTCGATTATTCCATGTACGTCATTCTCGATCGCGCGCTACCGTTTCTGGGCGACGGTCTCAAACCGGTGCAACGGCGCATCGTCTACGCGATGTCCGAACTGGGATTGTCGGCAGCCTCCAAACACAAAAAATCGGCGCGCACCGTCGGCGATGTGCTCGGCAAGTTTCATCCCCACGGAGACACTGCCTGCTACGAGGCCATGGTGCTGATGGCGCAGCCGTTTTCGTATCGATACCCGTTGGTGGACGGACAGGGGAACTGGGGTTCCGCCGACGATCCCAAGTCGTTCGCGGCGATGCGCTACACCGAGGCGCGGCTGTCTCCGTACGCCAAGGTGCTGCTGCAGGAGTTGGGGCAGGGCACGGTCGACTGGCAACCCAACTTCGACGGTACTTTGGATGAACCCCGGTCGTTGCCGGCGCGGTTGCCCAAT
Source organism: uncultured Candidatus Competibacteraceae bacterium (assembly GCA_965371945.1). GTDB lineage: Bacteria > Pseudomonadota > Gammaproteobacteria > Competibacterales > JAHEDQ01 > CBDVAK01. The sequence continues at coordinate 3,395 of CBDVAK010000145.1, read as the reverse complement.
GTGTTGTTGAATGGCGGCACCGGTATCGCGGTTGGCATGTCCACCGATATCCCGCCCCACAATCTGCGCGAAGTGGCGGCTGCCTGCGTGGCGATGCTGGCCGACCCGGATGTCGATACCGCAACCCTGTTGTTGCAGATGCCGGGGCCGGATTTCCCTGCCGGCGGTGAGGTGATCAACACGACCGAAGAGTTGTTTCGGATCTACGACACTGGCGGCGGTTCGATACGGGTCAGGGCGCGCTGGGAACGTGAGGATGGCTCTGTGATCGTCCACGAGTTGCCCTACCAGGTATCCGGGGCCCGCGTGCTGGAGCAGATCGCGGCACAGATGACCGCCAAAAAGCTGCCGATGGTCGATGATCTGCGCGACGAGTCGGATCACGAGAACCCGACCCGTCTGGTCATCGTGCCACGTTCCAACCGGGTCGATCTGCAGCGTTTGATGGAGCATTTGTTCGCGACCACGGACCTGGAGCGCAGTTACCGGGTCAACATGAACATGATCGGTCTCGATGGCCGGCCCAGAGTCTACGGGCTGCGTCGATTGCTGAGCGATTGGCTGACCTATCGCACCGATACCGTCAAGAGACGGCTGGGGTATCGACTCGACAAGGTGCGCGAGCGGCTGCACCTGCTGGATGGTCTGCTGATCGCCCTCCTGAACATCGATGAGGTGATTCGCATCATCCGTAGTGAGGATGATCCCAAGACCGCGTTGCGAGCACGGTTCGGGCTTAGTGAGGTGCAGGCGCACTTTGTGCTGGAGACCAGGTTGCGGCAGTTGGCACGGCTCGAAGAAATCAGGATTCGGGCTGAACAGGATGAGCTGGCCGCGGATCGCGACCGTATCGAAGCGTTGCTGGCATCGGAAGATGCATTGCGGAATCTGGTACGGGAGGAGATCGAAGCGGATGTGGAAACCCATGGTGATCCGAGACGCAGCGTGCTGGTGACCCGTGGGGCCGCACGCGCGCTTGACGAATCCGAGCTGATGCCGAGCGAACCGGTGACCGTGGTGTTGTCCAGCCGTGGCTGGGTGCGTGCCGCCAAGGGCCACGAGGTCGATGCCGACGGGCTCAACTACAAAAGTGGTGACGCCTGTCTGGCAACCGCCTGCGGGCGCAGCAATCGAATGGCGGTTTTCCTGGACAGCCGCGGGCGGGCCTATGCGCTGCAGGCCCATACGCTGGCCTCCGCGCGCGGCTATGGCGAGCCGCTCAGCGGTCGTTTCAATGTGTCCGACGGCGCTGGGTTCGTATCCGTCCTGATGGCTGAGCACGAGCAACGGTTGGTGCTTGCCACTGACGCCGGTTATGGATTCGTGGTGCGGTTCGAAGACCTGTTGTCGCGTAACCGGGCCGGCAAGGCGGTGGTGACAGTAGCCGACGGTGCGATCGTGCTGCCACCCGTGGCGGTTGCGGAGCCCCAAGTCATGCAATTGGCGGCGCTGTCCGCGCAGGGACATCTGTTGGTATTTGCGGTTGCGGATCTGCCTGAGCTGGCACGCGGCAAGGGCAACCGTATCATGGCATTGGGCAAAGCAGGTGATCGCCTGCAGGCGATCACCTGCCTGCGACCGGGGCAGCGTTTGACCCTGTTGTGCGGCAAACGCCGTTTGACCCTGAAAACGGGCGATCTGGAGGGCTATGCCGGTGTGCGAGGCAGGCGTGGTCGCCAGCTACCGCGTGGCTTCAGGCGTGTGGACGGATTGCAGGTGGTGGACTCTTGACCGGCGCCGTCGACACCGGAGCCCGAGCGCCGATGCAATTCGAGGTCGCTGCCCGGCAGCAGCTGCGCGGCTACGGTATCGCCAGGCGTGGCCGGTTGCAGTTTGCCAGAGGGTTGGTCGACACGCCTGCATTCATGCCGGTCGGTACCTATGGCACCGTCAAGGCGATGACAGCCGAGGAGCTGCAAGCGCTTGGCGCTCAGATCATACTCGGCAACACTTTCCATCTGATGCTGCGTCCCGGCACCGAAATTATCGCACGCCACGGCGATCTGCATGATTTCATGCATTGGCAGGGGCCGATTCTGACCGATTCAGGAGGTTTTCAGGTCTTTAGTCTGGCCAGGATGCGGGTGTTGACAGAGGCCGGGGTCCGCTTCCGTTCGCCGGTGGATGGTGCTGAGGTGTTTCTCGATCCGGAACGGTCGATGGCTGTCCAGCGCGTGCTGGGGTCGGATATCGTCATGGCGTTCGACGAATGCACTCCCTACCCGGCCAGCGAGCAGCAGGCCTGTGAGTCGATGGAGTTGTCGATGCGTTGGGCGGCGCGCAGCCGTCAGGCCCACGGTGACAGTCCCTCGGCCCTGTTCGGAATCGTGCAGGGGGGCATACACCCGCGCTTGCGTCAGAAGTCTGCCGCGGCCCTGGTCGATATCGGTTTTGACGGCTATGCCATCGGCGGGCTTGCGGTTGGGGAGCCGGAGTCGCTGCGCAACAGCATGCTGGAGGCCACGATCCCGTGTTTGCCGGAGGATGCTCCCCGCTATCTGATGGGGGTTGGTCGTCCGCAGGACATCGTCGAAGCGGTTTGTCGCGGTGTCGATATGTTCGACTGCGTGATGCCGACCCGCAACGCCCGCCACGCGCACTTGTTTACCCGCCATGGGGTCCTGAGGTTGCGCAATGCACGATTCCGCGACGACACGCGGCCACCGGACGCCGCCTGTGGTTGCTACACCTGCAAGTACTACAGCAGGGCCTATCTGCGCCATCTGGCAGCCTGTAACGAGATCCTTGGACATCGTCTCAATACGATCCACAACCTCTATTATTATCAGTTTCTTATGCGTGGCCTGCGAGACGCCATCTGTGCCGGTGCGCTGGATGAATTCGTGGACGATTTCTATCGTATGCAGGCTGTGGCGGAGGCCGGCCAGGCGGGAAACGTCGCCTGACCTCAAGCAGGGCTGGACTGGGACCGCCCAAATCTGGGAACATTGCGCGTTTCCCGGCGCCGCGGCTGCCGGAAGCTGACCAACAAGGCAGATGATTCATGGATACAGTTTTAGGCTTCTTTATAAGCGACGCCCTGGCCCAGGGTGCGGACGGACAAAGCAGCATGATCGGGTTGCTATTCCCCGTTGCGCTGATCGCGATCTTCTACTTCCTGATGATCCGCCCGCAGCAGAAGCGCGCCAAAGAGCACAAAGCGTTGGTGAGTGGGCTCAAGAAGGGTGATGAGGTGGTCACCAACGGTGGATTGTTTGGCAAGGTCACCGAAGTTGGAGATAATTTTGCACAACTGGAGGTCGCGGACGGCGTCCAGGTCAAGATCCAGAAGCAGTCCGTAGCCGCGGTCATGCCCAAGGGTACCGCCAAGAGTCTCTAGGAGGCTGTCCGAGCACAGACTGATCTACTGCGGACAAGCCTGATTGGCCATATTT
>CBDVAK010000144.1:0-8662 GCA_965371945.1 uncultured Candidatus Competibacteraceae bacterium | reverse complement strand
TGGGTCGTGGGTCACCATGATCAGCGTCAATCCGTCGCTGTTCAGACCTTCCAGCAGCCGCACTACCTCCTGCCCGGATTGCTGATCGAGATTGCCGGTCGGTTCGTCCGCCAGCAGGACGTGGGGACGGGTCACGGTGGCGCGGGCAATCGCGACACGCTGACGCTGTCCACCGGACAACTGCTCGGGCTTGTGGTGGCTGCGGTCACCGAGATCGAGCTGGTCCAGCAGCGCGGCGACCCGGGGCCGACGCTGTCGCGGGGGCATGCCGGCCAGCACCAGGGGCAGTTCAACATTCTCCGCCGCGGTCAGGCGCGGTACCAGGTGGAACATCTGGAACACGAAACCGATCTCGCGATTTCTGACCTGCGCCTGGCGGGCGTCATCCAGCGTGGTCACGTCTGCACCGTTGAGTCGGTAGACACCGGCGCTGGGGCGGTCCAGTAGGCCCAGCAAATTGAGCAAGGTCGACTTGCCGGAGCCCGAAGGGCCCATGATCGACACGTAATCCCCGGCGGCGATGCTGAGGTCGACATCATCCAGCGCGTTGACGGTCTGTTCGCCGACGCGAAAGCTGCGACGGATTCGAACCAGTTCGATCAACCGCCCGACCCGGCCTCGGCAACCGACCGGGCGCCATCCACGACGCCCTCGCGAGCCACGGAAGTCACCACCGCATCGCCTTCGGCGAGTCCGCTGATGATCTCGCCCCAGGCCCAGTTGCTGACACCGGTCTCGATTTCGCGTTCCTGCAATGTGCCCTCGGCCGTGAGCACCAGCACCCGGTGGCCTTCGAGCACTGCCTCGGTGGGAACCCGCAGAACCCGTTCCCGGGTCGCCAGGATGACTTCGATGTCGGCGCTGTAGCCCGGCAGCATGTTGGCGGTATCCCCGGCGTTGTCGAACGCCACCTCCACATCGACGGTACGGGCCTGTCGCTCGATATCGAGCACATAGGGTGCGACGCGGCGTACCCGACCCGGGAATACCCTGGTGGAGAACGCGTCCAGGGAAATGTCGACCTGCATGCCGACCCGGATTCCGGGCGCATCCACCTCGTCGATAGGCGCCAGCACATACAGGCAGGCAATGTTCACCAGGTCCACCGCCGGCGGGGTGGGAATCCCCACCGGAGAAGGTGTCACGAATTCACCGACTTCACCGTTGATCTGCGCCACCACGCCGGCAAACGGCGCGGTGAGCCGGGTTTGCTCCAGTGCCGCCCTGGCGACAGCCAGTTTGGCCTCGCCCACCTCGGTGCCGGCTTGGGCGGCATTGCAGGCCGCCCGCTGCGCGCGGGCCTCGCCATCGGCCCGGTCGATGGCCTCCTCGGAGGCCAGACCTTCACGCCTGAGTTTGCGCAGCCGCTGGTATTCCCGCGCCGCGGTCTCCGCGGTGACACAAGCCTGGCGGGCGCGGGCGGTGGTGGCCTTGACTTCACTCACCGCCAACGTCACTTGGGCCTGGCGGTCCTTGTTCCACAATTCCATCAGCAGTTGGCCGACCTTGACCCGGTCGCCTTCGCTGACCGGCAGATTGATGATCTGGCCACCGATCGCCGGTGACAGACCGGCGCGTTCACAGGATTCGACCGTGCCGGCACGGGTGTTGGCAACCGTGTCACGGACCGTCCCGTAACCCACTGGGCTGACCACCACCCGCACCGGGGTGGTTCTGGTGAGCCAGGCAAGCAGCGCCACCGTGGCGATTGCGGTGATGGCAACGACAAAGATCAGCTTGCGGTGTTTCGTGACCCTCTCCCTGGCGGGGCCACAGTCGCCGAGCCCGGTGACAGAGCCCGCTTGCTACGAGCGGCCCAACTATCATTCAATGGAACATCGAGCATTGTAACGGAATGGGAACACGGTCATGGTGAAACGACGCGGCAAGCGCAAATCCACAAGCAGGGCGGCACATCACAGGCACGCACCACAGAAACCTGCGCACACTCCGGCCACCACCCCCACGCCGGTGCTGTTGACTGGCGCAATCGTACTGGCGGGTCTGGGCATGCTGCTGACCGCGTATCTGACCTGGCAGCGCTGGACGGCCGGACCGCTCGTCTTCTGCGAAGCCGGTTCGGGCTGCGACCTGGTGCAGGAAAGCCGCTGGTCGATGTTGCTGGGCCTGCCACTGTCGCTGTGGGGGTTTGCCATGTACGCGCTGCTGGCCGCTCTGCTGTGGTATCAGCGGCGACGCCCGTCGCTGTGGAAACGAACCTTGACCGTGGCCGCCCTGGGCACCGGCTTCAGCATTTATCTGACTACGGTATCGATCTTCGTCATCGAAGCGACCTGTCCCTACTGCCTGACCTCGTTTGCCATCATCACCGCGATCCTGATCTTGCTCGTCCTGCTACGCCCGGTCCACCAGCCTTTCGATCCGGGCCGCTGGGCCATCGGCACCGGTGGCGCGCTGCTGTTGTTGATCGGTGGCTTGCACATGCACTACAGCGGCGTGTTCGACCCCGCCGCGGGGCCGGAAAAACCATTTCTGCAAGCCCTGGCGGAACATCTGGATAGCAGCGGCGCGGCCTTCTACGGGGCCTATTGGTGCCCGGTTTGCCTCGAACAAAAAGAGCTGTTCGAAGCCTCCGCCGACCGACTTCCCTATGTGGAATGCTCGCCCGCCGGGCGCGGCGGCCCGGTCGCCAACGCCTGTGTCGACAAGCAAATTAGTCGATACCCGACCTGGATCATCGACGGCAAGCGACACCAGGGCGCCTTGAGCCCACAGACACTGGCCAAACTCAGCGCTTACCGGGGCGCCATTCCCCGCTGATTCAGGGCAGCAAGGCCTCCACATCGCGCAGATAGAGTGATTCGCTGCGGCCTTCGGCGCGAGCCTCGATCCATGGTCTGGCCTGAAACCAGAGCGCGGCGCGTTCATCCAGCAGACCGGGTTGCAACGCCAGGTAATCCCCCGCATGGTTGAGCACCAGACTGCGATTCTCCGCCACCGCAGCGCCACGCAACTGCACATAGTCCCAGTCCACCGTGAAACCCTGCGCCAGCAACTCATACAGGCTGTCGCCCAGCACGCGTAGTTCCTCAAACAGACGCTCGCAGACATCGCGCTTGCGGCCCAGATCCGACATATTCTCGAACAGGCAACGCAAGCCGTCGGCGGTTTCGAATACTGCCCCGTAACGATCGCCCAGGCTCCACTGCCCCGGGGTGTCGCGGGCCTGGCGGTGAATTCTTTCGGCCATGGTTTCTTCCGGGAAATCACATATCCAGCGTGAGCAATATTCAGTAAGTATATTTTCTTCGAGTTGTTCCTGATCGATGATATCGGGTCCACTGACGATGATCGGGCTACCATCGACGACCAGTCGCAACGGCCCCAGCAGTTCCGCGACCACCTGCACGCTGGCGCTGCGATCCAGATTGGCGCGCTGGGATTCGAGTTGACCCAACCAGGCGCGGGTGGCCTTCGCCCACTGACCGGAACGAGCACTGCCGCTACCGTCCACGCGCCGCAGCTCGATACGGTAGGCCGCAATCATCTGATCCAGGGCCACGGCCACGAAGGCACGGCGCTGGTCGAAGGGCGCCTGCTTCAGGGCATCGGCGAGGTGCACCTTCAAGGGGGTGTCGAGGCGTACCTCCACCGCCAGGGCCTGGGCGCAGAACAGCAGCAGCACGAGGCAACGAATCATCCCAGCCGGCTCCACTGCAGCAGGGCCACACCGGCCACCACCAGGGCCGCGGCGGTGACCCGCTGCCTTCCCATCGGCTCACCGAGCATGCGGGTGCCGATGATGGTGGCGATGATCACGCTGGTTTCCCGCAGCGCGGACACATAGGTCATGGGCACCAGGCTCATGGCCCAGATCACCAGCCCGTAACCACCCAACGACAAGGCACCACCGATCAATCCGGCCCGCCAACTGACCCGCAGGGTATCGAGCAAACGCCCGCGCCGCGCAACCACGGTGACCACCGCGATAGGCACCGCGTCGAGCACGAACAGCCACACGATATAAGCCAGCACATCGGCCGAGAGGCGACCACCGATGCCGTCGATTATCGTGTAGGTAGAGATGGTGATGCCGGTGCACAAGGCGAATATCACCGGTTTCGCGCTGCCACCACCGGGGGCTCCCCGCCCCCAGGCGAGACTGAGAATGGCGACCGAGATCACCATCACCGCAACAATGCCCAGCGGCTGCAAGGTCTCCCCGGCGAACAGGAACGCGCCGGTCGCGACCAACAAGGGCGCCACCCCGCGGGCGATGGGATAGACCTGCGAGAGATCACCAAACCGGTAGGCCATGACCAGGAAGTAGTAATAGAAGCTGTGCACTGCCGCCGATGCCAGCAGCCAGGGCCATACCCGCGGATCGGGAACGGCCACCACAAACAGCAGCGGTGCGGCGATCACACCTGAGGTCACATTGATCAGCGCCAGCCGCACCAGGCTGTCGCCACCGGCCTTGACCAACGCATTCCAGGTGGCATGCAGAACGGCCGCCAGCAACACTAACAGGAATACGTAGTCATCCATGCGCGCTATCCGGCCTCGCTGACACCTTGCTCGACGATATCCAGGGCCCGGTCCAGATCTTCCCGTTCGATGGTCAGCGGTGGTGACAAGGTGAGCACGCAACCGCCGCCGATCTTGTAGCTGAGACCGTTGCGCAACGAATGGTAGAGCACCTGTTCAGCCTCACGAACGGCCGGTTTGCCGTCACGTCGCAATTCGACCCCCAGGTGCAAGCCCATGCCGCGCACATCGGCAACCAGCGCATGGCGGTTGGCCATTTCCCGCAGACGCCGCAGTGCGTGGCCGCCCAGTTCGCGAGCGCGCTCGAGCAGACCGTCTTCGAGCAAACAGTCCAGGGTCGCCAGTGCGGCGGCACAACCCACCGGGCTCTTTTCATGGGTGTAGTGCCCCAGCGCGCGCTCCGGCACGATATCCAGATCCCGGCGGGCGATCACCGCCGCCATCGGCATCACCGCCCCGCCCAGACCCTTGCCGATCACCAGGATATCGGGGGTGACACCCAGTTGCTCGCACACGAACATGCTGCCGGTGCGTCCCAATGCGCTGGGGATCTCGTCGAACACCAGCAACGCCCCGTGCCGGTCGCAAATTTCCCTTATCCGCTGCCAGTAGCCTGGCGGGGGCGGCTCGACGGTGGTCCAGCGCATGGGCTCCGCGATCAGGGCAGCGACCTCCCCCTGCATCTCCATGACGTAATCTATGTAATCGGTACAGCCGCTATGCGCCTCGTCGGTGCAGTTGAAACGGCACTGCCCCCGGGTGGGCGGGGGTACATGTTCGCTACCGCTGAGCAACGGTCCGACCCCGTTTCGAAACAGCGCTTCCCCGCCGATGGAGATGGCATCCAAGGATGCCCCGTGAAAAGCCCCCCACATCGACACGGTGCGGTGCCGGCCGGTGGCATAGCGGACCAGCTTGAGTGCCATCCCGATCGCCAGACTGCCACCGGGCGCAAACAGCACCTTGCCCAGCTCGCCGGGCGCCAGTTCACCGAGCCGCCGCGCCAGTTCTATCGCCGGGCGGTTGGTGTAGCGACGGGGGCAGAATGGCAACGTATCGAGTTGCGTCTTGACCGCCTCGATCACCCTGGGATTGCCATAACCAACCTGATGCGCGCTGTTGCCGTGAAAGTCCATGATGCGACGCCCCTGGGCGTCGATCAGATAGATGCCTTCGCAGCCGACCAGCGCGTCCAGACAGGGGGTGGACAGCGACTGATGGAGGAACAGCCGGGCATCCTCCGCCAGCATGTCCGCCGTTTGCTGCCCGATAGGGCGCCGGTTCCAGGCCAGCCGCTGTGGCGACTGGTTGATATCACCTTCGCTGCGAACCTGGTCATCGTCCATCGCTTTCACCACCGCCGCTACAACCAGAAGATGGACTTGCCGATTGCGTGCAACAAGCGCTCGATGTCGCCGGGATGTATGTCACCGATATTACCGATCCGAAACGTGTCGGCGCCGGTCACCTTGCCGGGATAGATGACGAAGCCGTGTTCCTTCAGCACATGGTAGAAGCGCAAGAACTCGTAACCACTGTGCGGCGGGCTGCGAAACGCGGTAATGATGGGCGACTGGTACTGCACGGCCAGCAGGCATTCGAAGCCCAGACGCCGCATGCCGTCCACCAGAATGCGCTGGTTTTCGCTGTAGCGGCGGTGACGCGCCGCCACCCCACCCTCCTGGTCGAGTTCGAGCAGGGCCTGGGCAAAGGCCCGCACGGTGTGGGTGGGTGATGTGAAACGCCATTTGCCGCCGCCGGTTTCCATGGTGTGCCACTGCTGATACAGATCCAGGCTCAAAGAGCGCGCCCGCCCCTCGCATTGTTCCAGCTCAGCGGTCCGGGCAATCACGAAACTGAATCCGGGTACCCCCTGTATGCACTTGTTGGCGCTGCTCACCAGATAGTCGGCCTGCAGCGTCTCCATGCTCATGGGGATACCACCGAAGCTGCTCATGGCGTCGACGATATAGATCCTGTTGGCGGCGCGGACGATGCCGCCGATCTCCTCCGCCGGGTTGAGCATCCCGGTGGTGGTCTCGCAGTGCACCGCGGCCACGTGGGTGATTTCGGGGTCACTCGCCAGAGTATGGCGCAGCAGTTCCAGGTCCGGCGGTTCGGTCTCACCGCTGTCGTTGACCACTACCGGTATCTGCAGGTAACGGGCGATGGTGGCGATGCGCTGCCCATAGGCGCCGTTGGCCAGCACCAGCAGCTTGCCATGCGCGGGAATCGCGGTGCCGATCACTGACTCCACGCCGAAAGTACCGCTGCCCTGCATCAGGGCGGCGGTACAGTCCGTCCCGGTAGTTGCCAGGGCGACCAGTCGGGCACGAATATCCTGCACGATGCTGTTGTAGTCGTCGTCCCAGGTACACCAATCGCGCAGCATGACGGCTTTGACCGACTTGGTGGTCGACAACGGGCCCGGTGTCAACAGCAGATAGGGGTTGTCAGGCAGGGTTTCGGGATCCATGAGTAGAGCGCCTCCACGCAGCGGTAAACCACAAGGAACACAAGGACAGAATCATGGCAGGCGCAGCGGGCAACGACAATCACAAATGGCGGGCCGTGTGTTCACCGATCGCCGCGCGGATGCGGCAATTGACGGCTGCGGGCAGGATCAGTTGCGCAGACCGAACCAGGGACGCAACCTGACCCCCAGCCAGGTCCCGGGAATGGCGGCCGCGATCCACAGCCAGCCATGCAGGCTGGTGGAAGCGACTCCGGAAAAAAACGCCCCGATGTTGCAACCAAACGCGATCCGCGCACCATAGCCCATCGCCAGCCCGCCGAGTACAGCGGCCAGCACGGTGCGGGCCGGAGCCACCGGTCCCGCGGTAAAGCGGCCCGCCAGCGCAGAGGCACACATGGCACCGAGGACGATGCCGATGTCCATCACCGAGGTGGTATCCTCCAGCACCCCGCCGGCCAGTGCGGACTGCTGGAAACCACCGCTCCAGAAACCGCTGCCGGCCGGATCCCAGCCCAGCAGCATCGCGGTCTTGGCACCCCACAAGGTAAACGCCCAGGTGATGCTCCACGGATGACCGGCCAGCACCAGGGTCAGGAAGTTCAACAACGCCAGTGCCGATGCTCCAAACAGCAGGGGCCACGGCCCTTTCAGCAACATCTGCCAGCCGGTGCCGGGGCTGGACTGGGAGGCCATGCTGCCCCAGCGCCATGCCATCATTCCCAGCAGCAGCAGAAAACCCAGTTGCGATATCACCGCCAGGGGCCATCCGAGCACATCCCCCAGGGCGGTCGCCGGCAGCGCCGGCAACGTCTGCCACCACCCCATATGGAGACTGGCCCAGAATGAGCCGGCGATGAAAAATACCAGGGTGGCGAGCAAACGCACGCTGCCGCTGCCGAGGTGGAACAGGGTGCCGGAACCACAGCCGCCACCGAGTTGCATACCAATTCCGAACAGCAGGGCGCCGATGCCGACCTGCCAGCCCGCCGGTGCAACCGCGCCGATCACACCCCGACCAAACACCGAGCCCGAGGCCAGCACGGGGGCAAACAACACGGTCGCCACCGCCAGCATGATCAACTGCGCGATGATCAAGGTGACATCACCATGCAACAGCAGGCGCCGGTAGGCGGAGGCGAAGCCGAAGGCTGCATGATAGAGCGTCACCCCCATCAGCATCGCCACCCCCAGCAGTGCTGTTTGCCGCCAGCCCTGCCCCCATACGATCACGGCGATCGCAGCGAGCAACGCCAGGGAGAGGCCCACGACACCGGTCTGTACGGGGCGCGCCTCCGTCAACGGGCGAGCAATGGTGTTACCGAGCGACGGCATCTTCGACAATTGCCGCGAACACGGTATCCAGTTCGCCGGCCATGGCGTCCAGTTCCGGGCTGCCGTAGGGCGCGAACACCGCGCTGGGCTGTCGATAGCTGAGGGTCGCGGTGCCATCGCTGTTTTCGGTGACGTAGAAACGCAGCGGCGCCTCGATACCGGATGCCACGCTGGCCGCCAGCATGCGCACGGCATAGTCGCTACGAAATACCATCAGAACCGCGTTGCCGGGGATTTTCACACCCCGAGAGGCCGCCCCGGCGCTGGCGCTGGCAGAGGCCACCAGACCCATGGAGTTGTCGCCAATGGCCGTCCGAAGGCGCGCCACCAGGTCATCGAAGCCAT
>CBDVAK010000143.1:0-8746 GCA_965371945.1 uncultured Candidatus Competibacteraceae bacterium | reverse complement strand
TTGGGGCGAGGCTCAGGATAGTGTCAACAGTGCCTGACGAAATGTTAATATTTCGCGATTAACGATTGATGATCCAAGAGGATTCGCATGGCTGGCCATAGCAAATGGGCGAACATCCAGCACCGCAAGAAGGCTCAGGACAGCAAACGGGGCAAGTTGTTTACCCGTTTGATCCGGGAAATCACCGTGGCGGCGCGGATGGGTGGTGGCGATGCCACGGCCAACCCGAGGCTGCGTCTGGCGGTCGACAACGCGCTGGGCGCCAACCTGCCCAAGGATACCGTGGAGCGAGCCATCAAGCGCGGTTCCGGTGACCTTGAGGGTATCCAGTATGAGGAGATCGTTTACGAAGGCTACGGGCCGGGCGGTATCGCCATACTGGTCGAGTGCATGAGCGACAATCGCAATCGTACGGTCGCCGAGGTACGCCACGCCTTCAGCAAGTACGGTGGCAATATGGGTACCAGCGGGTCGGTGGCGTTCCTGTTTTCCAAGACCGGGGTGCTGACCTATGCACCGGGTTGCGATGAGGATCGGATCATGGAGGTGGCGCTGGAGGCTGGTGCCGAGGATGTGATCGGCAACGACGACGGTTCCGTCGATGTGCTGACCACCAGCGACGAATTCGGCACCGTCAAGGATGCGATGACAGCGGCAGGCCTGCCGCCGGAACTCGCCGAGGTGACCATGCGGCCCGCCACCAGTACCACGCTCGGCGGTGATGAAGCGCGCTCGGCCGGCAAGCTGCTGGAAATGCTCGAAGACCTTGACGATACCCAGAACGTCTATTCCAATGCCGACATCGCCGCTGAGGCGTTGACGGACTGAGGGCATGGAGATACCGGCCCCCCACAGAGTTTCTACCGTATTCCACCTCCGCTGCGGGCACTGCTTTTCCGCGACAGAGTGTACGACGGCTACAGCGCTACGGCCGGTTTGTCGGCACACGAAATCCATACCGTGAGACGTATACTGGGCATCGACCCGGGTTCGGTGGTGACCGGCTACGGCATCATCGATTCAGACGGAATGCGTCATCAGTATTGCGATTGTGGCTGCATACGATTGCCGTCCACCGCCTTTCCCGAGCGCTTGCGCATCATCTTCGAATCGCTGCAACAGATTATCTCGACCTACCAGCCGCAGGAGGTTGTGATCGAGCAGGTGTTCGTCAGCCGCAATCCGGCCTCGGCCCTGAAGCTGGGCCAGGCGCGTGGGGCGGCGATCTGCGCTGCGGTGACCTGCGGGTTGCCGGTTGCCGAGTACACCCCGCGTGAAGTCAAGCTGGCGGTGGTGGGCGGGGGGGGCGCCGACAAAGCGCAGGTTCAGCACATGGTTCGGGTGCTGTTGTCGCTGACCCGCACTCCGCAGCCGGACGCAGCCGATGCATTGGCGATGGCGCTGTGTCACAGCCACACGCAACGTGGCCGGCAGAGACTGGAGATACAATCCGGGAACAGGCGGGGGTCGTCGGGATGATCGGCCGTCTGCGCGGGATCGTGGCGGTCAAGCGGCCACCCCATCTGCTACTCGACGTACAGGGTGTCGGCTACGAGCTGGAAGCCCCCATGTCGACATTTTTCACCTTGCCGGAGCAAGGTGTCGAAACTACGTTGCACACCCACCTGGTGGTACGTGAAGATGCCCACACGCTGTATGCGTTCGGCAGCGAGACCGAGCGCGCATTGTTCAGGGCCTTGATCCGGATCAGCGGCGTGGGGCCGAAACTGGCGTTGACGATACTGTCCGGAATGGATGTCGGGCAGTTTACCAACGCAATACAGCAGGCCGACACTGTGGCTCTGTCCCGATTGCCGGGAATCGGCAAGAAAACCGCCGAACGGTTGATCGTGGAAATGCGTGACCGGCTGGCGACTCTGGAGTCCAGCGCCGGGATACGTTTGTCTGGCACCTCAGCCGGGGACCGCGAACCGGATCCTGTCGGGGACGCCCTGACGGCACTGGAAACACTGGGTTATCGCAATGTCGAGGCACGCAAAATGGTCAAGGCGGTAGCCTGTGAAGGGATCGCCAGCGAGGAAATCATCCGCAGGGCGCTGCAATCGGTGATGAAGACTTGAGCCGCCGGCGGGCGGGTCGGATTCCGGTATCGGGGCAACAGCGATGATTGAATCCGATCGCCTGGTGACTGCCCGGGAATCCGGCGACGATGCGGTTGTAGACCGCGCTATCCGCCCCAAGAGCCTGGCGGACTATATCGGTCAGCAGTCCCTGCGCGAACAACTGGGCATATTTGTCGACGCTGCCCGGGCTCGCAATGAGGCGCTTGATCACGTGCTGTTGTTCGGCCCTCCGGGGCTCGGCAAGACCACGCTGGCCCACATCATTGCCGCGGAGATGGGTGTCAACCTGCGGCAGACCTCCGGTCCGGTGGTGGAGAAGGCGGGCGATCTTGCCGCCCTGCTGACCAATCTCGAATCACACGATGTATTGTTTATCGATGAAATTCACCGCCTCAGCCCCGCGGTCGAGGAGATCCTCTATCCAGCCATGGAGGACTACCAGATCGATATCCTGATCGGCGAAGGGCCGGCCGCGAGAACCATCCGTCTCGATCTGCCACCGTTCACGTTGGTGGGAGCGACCACCCGGGCAGGTCTGCTGACGTCTCCCTTGCGCGACCGCTTCGGCATCGTTCACCGGCTCGAGTTCTATTCGCCTGCGGAGCTGACCCGGGTCGTGGAGCGCTCGGCGGGGATACTGGGGCTGGCGGTGGACGCCGATGGTGCCGGGGAGATCGGTCGCCGCTCACGCGGCACCCCGCGTATCGCCAACCGGCTGCTGCGCAGGGTCCGCGATTTTGCCGAAGTGCGGGGCAACGGGGTGGTTTGCGCCGATACCGCGACCCAGGCCCTGGCCATGCTCAAAGTCGATGATCGGGGCTTCGATGATCTGGATCGTCGATTGTTGCTGGCTATTATCGAGAAATTCTCGGGTGGCCCGGTGGGGCTGGGCACACTGGGGGCGGCGCTGGGCGAGGAAGCGGATACGATCGAGGACGTGTTGGAGCCTTTCCTGATCCAGCAGGGGCTGATCATGCGTACTCCGCGTGGTCGGGTGGCCACCGACTTGGCTTATCATCATTTCGGTCTGGACCGAAGCTGATGGCCGGATTTCGGCAGCAGCCAGCACAGGAGCATGGCGATGCCGGTCAGGTGACTTTCGCATGGCCTGTGCGTGTCTACTACGAGGATACCGATGCCGGCGGGGTGGTCTATTACGCCAATTACCTGCGCTTCATGGAGCGGGGCCGTACAGAATGGTTGCGCAGCCTGGGATTTGAACAGGATCTGATGCGTCTGGAACTGGGATTGGTGTTCGTGGTGTCGGAGACCCACCTCAAGTACCATCGCCCGGCGCGGTTCAACGATTTGTTGCAGGTACAATCCCGTATCGTAACCTGCCGACCCTCCCGGCTCGTGTTTGGCCAGCGCGTAGTGCGCGACGACGGGGAGCACGAATTGTTGTGCGATGGCCAGATCACCGTCGCCTGTGTCGAAGTCACTACGATGCGACCCCGGGCGGTACCCAAATCGATCATCGTGGAGTTGACAGGTGAGTGCTGATCTTTCTTTCGTACGTCTGATTCTCGACGCCAGTCCGGTAGTCCAGCTGATCATGGCGTCGTTGATACTGATCTCGTTCCTGTCCTGGATCGTCATATTTCGGAAACGAATGGCGGTACGGCGTGCGCGACGCGAGGCCGATGGGTTCGAGAGCCGGTTCTGGTCCGGCACCGATCTGACTTCCTTGTATTCCGGGATTGGCAAGGAAGAAAGCAGCCAGGGCATGCAGGCGATCTTCGTGGCCGGATTCCGGGAGTTTCTGCGCGCACGGCCCCGCGCTGAGCCGGATTCGGTGGTCGACAGTGCCCGCCGCGCCATGCGAGCAGCGGTTTTCCGCGAAGTTGGCGAGCTGGACCAGCAGATGAGCTTCCTGGCGACAGCAGGCTCTACCAGTCCCTATATCGGTCTGTTCGGCACCGTGTGGGGGATCATGCACTCGTTTCGAGCATTGGGCGATGTTCAATATGCCACCTTGTCGCTGGTCGCACCGGGGATCGCCGAGGCGCTGGTGGCAACCGCCATGGGATTGTTTGCGGCAATCCCCGCGGTGATGGCCTACAACCGCTACAGCGATCAGCTCGAGCGCCTGGAAGGACGCTACGAGACTTTTATGGAAGAGTTCTCCAATATTCTTCTGCGTCAGGCAGGCAACCGGCGTCAGCAGCCTCAGGGTCAGCCGGCATGATCCGCAGACGGCGTCGCCGGCGGATGGCCGAGATCAATATCGTCCCCTACATCGACGTCATGCTGGTATTGCTGGTGGTGTTCATGATCACCGCGCCGCTGATCAACCAGGGGGTTGAGATTGATCTGCCTCAGGCCGAATCCGATCCGTTGTCGCCGGCAGAAACTCGCCCGCTGGTGTTGGAGGTGGATCGGGAGGGTCTGTTTTATCTGGATACGGGGGAGGCTTCGCGCACGCCCCTGGATGCCGATACAGTTGTGGTCAGAGCTGCGGCAGTGCTGCGACGCACCCCTGATGTGCCGGTGGTGGTGCAGGCCGATAGCACAGTCGAGTATCGGGTGGTGATCGACGGTATCTCGCTGCTCAAGCGGGCCGGCGCCGTATCGGTCGGTCTGGCGACGCGTCCCCTCGAGGAGTAGCGATGGCGCGACGCAGGCTAGCTGATACCGGGTTCGCCATTGTCCTCGCGATCGTCATTCATGCGGCGGCTCTGACCCTGCTGCTGTTCAGCTTCGACTGGAAGATCCCCTCTTTCGACGTTGGCCGGCAGCCGGCGACCGAGATCGTGCAGGCCACCCTGGTCGATGAGCAAAAGATCCGTGCCGAGATGGAGCGACAGGAGACACAGGAGCGCGACAGGCGAGAAGCGGAGGCAGTCCGCCAGGCCGAACTGGAGGCGCGGCGCGAAGCCGAGGAACAGCGCGTCGTGGAGGCCCGGCAACAACGCAGGGCAGAGCAGGACCGGTTGCTGGATCTTGAACTCAAACAGCGCGAGCTCGAACGCAAGCGCCAGCGGGACGAACAAAGGGTCGCGGAGCTGAAACGCGAACAGGAAATCGAACGCAAACGGGCGGAAAAGCATCGCGAGCAAGAACAGCAGAAGCTGGCGCGGCTGGAACAGGAACGCCGTGCCGAGGAACAACGCGTGGCGGTATTGAAGCGCAAGGCCGCGCAGGCAAAAAAGCTTGAGGTCGAACGCAAGCAGGAAGTCGAACGCCAGCGCAAGGAACAGGCACGAATCGAGGCTGAGAAAAAGCGTAAGGCCGAAGAGCAGGTGCGGATAGAAGCGGATCGCAGACGCCAGGCCGAAGAGCAGCGCGTGCGCAAGGAACAAGAACGCCTGGCCGAACTCAGGCGCCAGCAGCAGGTCGCGGAGAAAAAGCGCAAGGTGGAGGAAGCGCGACTTGCCGAGTTGGAGCACAAGGCGGCTGAGCGACGTGCGCGCGAGGAGGCCGAGGAAAAGCGCAAAGAGGAAGAGCGGCGGCGGCGCCAGGAAGCCATCGCTTTGCTACAGGCAAGTGCCGATGCCGAAGTCACGGCGCGTGAACAGGCGGCGATTATCGATCAATACACCGCGGTGATGCGTCAGAAAGTCGAGCAAGTCTGGTTGCATCCTGCCGGTTCCCGCCGCGAGCTCAAGGTGTTGTTGCAGATCAATCTGGACCCGGCGGGAGCAGTGCTCGGCATACATGTCATCGACAGCAGTGGCGATCCCACTTTCGACGAGTCGGCGATCAAGGCGGTTCGCAAGGCGTCTCCCCTGCCGGTACCCGGCGACCCGGCGGTTTTCAACAAAGCATTCAAGCGGTTTAATTTCTTGTTCGAACCGGAGGATTTCAGTTGATGCGATCTTTGCAGTTTTTGTTCGCTGCGCTGTTGACGGTCTGGCTTGGGCCGGCAGCAGCGGAGCTGACGATTCGTATCACCCAGGGTGTGGAGGGCGCGTTGCCCATCGCGGTGGTGCCCTTTGCCTGGGTGGGTGGCGCGGGATCGCCCCCACCGGCCGAAGATATTGCCGAGATCATTCGCGCTGATCTGGCCGGCAGCGGGCGCTTCAAATCGATCGCGGTGGCCGATATGCCGCAGAGACCTGTGGATAGCGGTGATGTGCGCTATCCGCTATGGCAGTCGGTGGGCGCTGACAACCTGGTGCTGGGTCGCATCGGCGTCGCGGGCGATGGCCGCTACGAGGTCAGCGTTCAGCTACTCGATGCTTTCCAGGGCAGTCAGCTCGACCTTTATGTCTACAAGGTCTCGGCAGACGGTCTGCGCCGCTTATCTCACTTCCTCAGCGACCAGATCTATCAGCGGCTTACTGGCGAACGGGGCGCCTTTGCGACCCGTATCGCCTATGTCACAGTGACCCGGACTACCGGTGGCAAGAGCTATGCCTTGATGGTCGCCGATGCCGACGGCCATGGCCCGCAGAGCGTACTGAAATCGCGTGAGCCGCTGATGTCACCGAACTGGTCTCCTGACGGTCAGAAACTGGCGTATGTCAGTTTCGAGATTGGCAAGCCACAGATCTATATCCAGGAGGTCTACACCGGCAAACGAACGCTGGCGACCGGTTTTGACGGCATCAACAGCGCCCCGAGCTGGTCCCCTGACGGTCGATCGCTGGCGCTGGTGTTGTCGCGTGACGGCAACGCCGAGATTTACACCTACACGGTCGCCGACAAGAGCCTGTTCAGGGTGACCCGCAACACGGCTATCGACACCGAACCCGTGTGGACCGGAGATGGCAAGCGGCTGATCTTTACCTCTGACCGAGGTGGCAGTCCCCAGCTCTACGAGATTTCCGCCGGCGGTGGTAGTGCGAGCCGCCTGACGTTCGAGGGGCGCTACAATGCTCGCGCCAATTTGTCACCCGACGACCGCCGGATCGCGATGGTTCACCTGCAGGACAGCAACTACCGTATTGCGGTTCTGGACCGTGACACCGGTCTTTTGCAGGTACTCAGTCGTGGCCGGTTGGACGAATCGCCCAGCTTCGCGCCCAACGGCAGTACCATCCTTTATGCGTCGTCGGAGAGCAACCGGGGCGTGCTGGAAACCGTGTCAGTGGACGGGCGGGTCCGCCAGAGATTGCTGCTGCAGCAGGGCGATGTGCGGGAACCGGCGTGGTCACCCTATGCCCGTTGAATCCGCGGCCGAGTGAAATCAGAGGAATACATATGAAAAGTCAAAGTGCTCTGCTGTTGGCGGGGTTGTTGTTGCTGACCGTGGCCGGTTGTTCGTCCACCGGGTCCTCCACCCAGCCCGCGGCGGTGGAAGACGTTACCACCCCTGGCGCGATCACGCCGGGCCAACCCGCGGAGCCCAGCGCGCTGGGGCTCGACAGCAGCGTGGTGGGCGGTGACCTGGGTCCCGATGTCGAACCGAACACGCCATTGGGGCAGCGTGTTATCTATTTTGCCCATGACCAAGCCACTGTGCAGGCGCAGTATCGGCCGATCATCGAGGCCCACGCCCGTTATCTTCGTGAACGTCCACGTCTGATCGTTACTCTGCAGGGTCATACCGATCCACAGGGAAGTCGCGAGTACAACATTGCACTGGGTGAGCGGCGCGGTGAGGCGGTGCGCCGTCTTATGCAATTGCAGGGTGCGGGTCCTGCGCAGTTGAGCGTGGTCAGCTATGGCGAAGAGCGCCCCGCGGTGGAAGGTGACGGCGAGGCGGCCTGGAGCAAGGATCGGCGGGTACTGATCGTCTATACCGGGGAGCGGCCATGAGGTATTCAGGAGGCCTGCTGGCGATCGTGCTGCTGGTGGCTGGCGGCACGACACTCGCGCAGTCAGACGCGGACAAGCGGGTGCTCTATGAGTTGATCGATCGAATCGACCAGTTGGAGCAGGAGGTTCGCCAGATGCGCGGTGCCCAGGAGGTGCTGCAATACAAGCTCGATGAGGCCTCCGGCAGGGATCAAAAACGTTACCAGAATACCGATGCGCGCCTGCAGCAGATCGAGCAGAAACTGGGCCTGGACAGCAGCGCAGCGGTGGCGGTAGTGCCACCCGCAGGCGGTGCTGCCCCGGCCGGGGGCTTGTCGCAACCGGCAGGTGCTGCGCGCACGACGCCTGGGGCATCCTCCAGGCCTGCAGGCGGCTCCGCGCAGGCACCCGCGGCCGCACCGGGTTCCAGCGCGGAGGAAAAGGCGGTCTATGACCGAAACTTTGCCTTGCTGAGGGAGGGGGCCTTCGACGACGCCATCATTGGCTTCAGTCAACAACTGCAACGTTACCCAAGCGGACAATACGCAGACAACGCACAGTATTGGTTGGGGGAGGCCTACTACGTCAATCGGGACTTCGCGGCGGCCAGCGAAGCATTTCAGGCGGTAGTCAACACCTTCCCGAACAGCTCCAAGCTGCCGGATGCCCGGCTCAAACTGGGTTTCACGCTGGATGAAATGAACCGTAAGAATGAAGCCCGAAACATGCTCAACTCGGTAATTCAGGACTACCCGGGCAGCTCGGTGGCGCGCCTGGCGGAGCGGCGGCTAAAGCAGATGTAGTGGCAGGTGGTTCGCGTCCGGGCACGGCCGCACCACATTGTTTCGACACCGCGGTGTCGCGGGCTTCGGCGCAAACCGCTTGTTCGGGTAGACAGCCATAGAAATTTTCTTGAACGCGCAACTGCTGAGTGCCGCGTTTGTGGTCGCAGTCGTATTCGGTGCCGTGGTCAGCCGTTC
>CBDVAK010000142.1:0-8772 GCA_965371945.1 uncultured Candidatus Competibacteraceae bacterium | reverse complement strand
TCACTCGCCAGGTCCGAGATAACCCTGAGCACCTCGTTGACGAGTTCCGGGTCCAGCGCTGAGGTGACTTCATCGAAGAGCATGAGTTTGGGGTTCATGGCGATGGCCCGGGCGATCGCTACCCGTTGCTGCTGGCCACCGGAGAGTTGACTCGGGTAGTGGTTCTTGCGTTCCAGCAACCCCACCCGATCCAGCCAACGCTCGGCGACCGCGACCGCCTCATCCCGCTTGAGCCGGTGCACCTTGATCAGACCCAGGGTGACGTTCTTGAGTGCGGTCAGGTGAGGGAACAGGTTAAAGGTCTGAAAGGCCATGCCGGTGAGGGCGCGGTGACGGGCCAGCACGGCACCGGGGAGACGTACGCGTTGATCCCGTCTGGTCGTATATCCGATCTCTTCGCCGGCGATAAAGATCCGCCCCCGGTGAAAATCCTCCAGCAGGTTTATGCAACGTAACAGGGTGGTCTTGCCGGAACCGCTGGAGCCGATGACGGAGACGACATCCCCGGTGTTCATGGCGAGATCGACACCACTCAGTACCTCGAGGTCGTCGAACTTCTTGTGCAGGTTCTCGATGACCAGTACCGGGTCGCCTTTCTCTGCCGTCGACTGGCCGGTCACGATCGCCACTCAGCGAAACGCGACTTTGGTCTCCACATAACGTCCCAGACGCTCGATGGAGAAATTGATGAGGAAATAGATGAAACCGGCAAAGAAATAGAATTCCAGGCTGAGGAAATTTCGGGATATGACCTGCTGGGTGGCGAGCAGCAGTTCCACCACGCCGATGATGGAAAGCAGGGTCGATGCCTTCACCATCTCGGTAGCGGCGTTCACCCATGTCGGCAGGATCTGCCGCAGAGCCTGGGGCATGAGCACGGAAACGAAAGTCTGCCGGAAGGTCAGACCGATGGCCATGGCCGCCTCGGTCTGGCCGCGATGGATGGTTAACAAAGCGCCGCGCAACATCTCTCCCACGTGGGAGCTGCAGAACAGGGTGATCGCGAGCACTCCGGCCTGGAAAGCATTCAAGTCGATGCCTACCACCGACAGTATGTAAAACGATGACAAGACCAGCACCAGCACCGGCGTGCCGCGGATCAGATCGGTATAAATTCGGGCAGCCACCTTGAACGGTTTCCAGGCGTAAACCAGCACCAGTCCCACGAATACCCCCAACACCGTACCCAGTGCGATCGCCAGCACCGAAATTGCAACCGTGTTCTGGAAGCCCTCCCACAAAGTGTGGCGTGCGATCCACAGTTCCTGAACAAAGTACTGCAATTCCATAGCCGCCGAACCCTATCCGGGCACCGCCAGCGTCCGCTCGATGCGGCGCAAACCGGCGGCGATCAGATAACAGGTCGCCACATACAGAAGGCTGGTCACCAGCCAGGTCTCGATGACCCGGAACGTATTCACGTTGATCTGGCGCGCATAGAAGGTCAGTTCGGGAACCGCGATGGCCGCCGCCAGGGAAGTGTCCTTGAACAGTGAGATAAAGTTATTACTAAGCGCCGGCAACACGTTGCGGATCATGACCGGGATGATGATCCAGATCCGGGTTCGCCATTCGGTCATGCCGATGGCCAGGCCCGCTTCGCGCAGCCCGCGTGGCAGCGCCAGCAGTCCACCCCGAAAAACCTCGGTCAGATAGGCGCCGGAATAGACCATCAGCGTTGCCACGAAAGATTCGATCTTGCCGAGACGGATACCCAACTGGGGCAGTGCAAAGTAAGTGAACAGGATCAACACGAGAATGGGCGTGTTGCGGATCGCCGCGACGTAAATCACGGCGATCCCACGCCACAGCCGATGGTCGGAAACCATGGCGAAAGCGGCGATCAGACCGATGACAGCCCCCAGCAGTATGGACACCATCGCCAGGCCCAGCGCCAGCCCCAGCCCGGAGAGCAGCAGATCGAAATCGCGCCATACCGCGTCGAAGTTGAACCGATAGTCCATGACCGCCGCCTGCCGCCGGATGAAGTCCGCGGAAGCCTACTTGTACTCCACCGGGAAGCCGATCTGCGGCTGTGGCAGATCGACTCCAAACCACTCCTTGAAAGAGCTGGCGTAGGCACCGAACTCCACGCCGGTCATGGCTTCATGTAGCGCTGTATTGACGAAATTGAGCCACACTTGGTCGCCGCGTTTTAGCGCACAGCTATAGCTCTGCGGGTTCCAGCCGTAGCCGGCGTCCAGGAAGCGATCCGGGTTCTGCTTCATATACCAACGCAGTGCCGACTGGTCGGTGGCCGCCGCATCCGAGCGCCCCGAGTTCAGGGCCTGGTAGATCAGATCGACGCTGTCGTACTGGTCCACCGTGGCCTCGGGTAGCGCCTGACGGACCATATCTTCCGCATAGACATTCTGCAGTACCGACACCGTCACCTTGTCACCTGCTGCCTTCAACTCATCATAGTTGGTGTACTTGCCTTTGGAAGAGAGCAGCAGGCCGACGCCTTCACGATAATAGGGGATGGTGAACTCCACCTGCTGGGCCCGGCCACCGGTCACGGTCATGAACTGACAGGTGATATCCACCTTGTTGGTGGTCAGGTTGGGAATCCGTGAATCCGAAGACTGTAGTACGAACTCCACCTTTTCCGGGTCATCGAAAAGCGCCTTGGCGACGATCTTGGCAACATCCACATCGAAGCCGACCAGCACGCCATCTGCGGACTTGAAATGCCAGGGTGCGTTGGTGCTCCCGGTTCCGACAATCAACGTGCCACGCTCCAGCACCTCTTCGAGCTTGCTCTCCGACTGAGCGCTGACACCGCTCGCGACCATCAGGGCGAGAGCCCCGAATAACACCGATTGCTTGCATCTGCTCGTCAACATGATTCTTCGCCTCCAGGAGCATCAGTTTGAATGATGTCCGATATAACGGACACTATTTCGTTATAGCGGACAAAATCGGCTTGTCAAGCCGCGACCGGCTGGCCCAGCAAGGCCGCGTTTGCGGTTAGCGGCTGCTGGGGAAGATGCGCTATGCTTCACCGCGCACGTCTAAACACAGAAAAGCTGGAGGAGAAATCGATGATCAAGATCCGGTCTACACCGGTTGTCGGCGGCCTGTTGCTGGCTGCCACGTTGTTGGTACCCCCTGCGTTCGCGCTGGAGGACACGCTGGTCGTGGTGACCTCCTTCCCCAAGGATCTGACCGGGACTTTCAAGGCTGCGTTCGAGGCCAAGAACCCAGGCGTCAAGGTCGACATGCTCAAGAAAAAGACCACTGCCGGGGTGAAGTATCTGCAGGAAACCAGCGGGAACAACACATCCGATCTGTTCTGGGCTTCCGCGCCCGATGCATTCGAAGTGCTCAAGGGTGACGGTCTGCTGCAGAAATACGAGGTCAAGGCTACCGGTATTCCGGACCTGATCGGCTCCTATCCGATCAACGATCCGGACGGCTACTACAAGGGCTTCGCCGGCGCCGGCTACGGCATCATGTGGAACACCCGCTATCTGAAAGCCAAGAAGATACCCGCCCCCGCCGAGTGGCAGGATCTTGCCCAGCCGGTCTACCACGGCCATGTCGGCATGTCGGCGCCTTCACGTTCCGGCACCACCCATCTGACCGTGGAAACCTTGCTACAGGGTGAGGGTTGGGAACAGGGCTGGGCGCAGTGGAAGGAGATCGCCGGTAACTTCAAGACTGTGACCGAGCGCAGCTTCGGGGTGCCGGACGGGGTCAACTCCGGGCAGTTCGGTGTCGGCATCGTGATCGATTTCTTCGGTCTGTCCTCGCAGGCTTCCGGATTCCCGGTGGAGTTCGTGTATCCCACGGTCACCACCCTGGTGCCCGCCAATATCGGTATCGTCAACAATGCCCCGCACCCCGAGGCCGCGGCGGCTTTTATCGAGTTCCTGCTCTCTGATGAGGGTCAGGAGATTTTGCTCGATCCCAAGATCCGCCGGTTGCCCGTGCGTGCGGAGGTCTATGCCAAGGCGCCGGAAGACTTCCCCAACCCATTCAAGGACAGTTCGATCGGTGCCGCGGTCAAGTTCGATGTGATCAAGTCGAAAGACCGCTACAACCTCGTCAATTCCATGTTCGACGTGATGATCACCTATCGGCTCGATGACCTTCGCGATGCTACCAAGGCTATCCAGGAAGCCGAGGCGGCGCTGCAGGGCAAGAGCAACACCGAAGCCGAGCAGATGATCGCCGAGGCCAGGGGTCTGGTGGTCGCGGTGCCTATCGACGAGGCCAAGTCACTCGATCCGGATTTTGCCGCAATCTTCAAGAAAAAACGCAAGAAGGCGACCGACGAGGTGACCGGCCGACAGGCTGAGGTGGAAGCCGAGTGGGATGAGTTGGTCAAGGCCAACTACGCCAAAGCCAGGGAGCTTGCCGAGAAAGCCAAGTCCATGCTTTGACGGTCGACCGCTGTAATCGTGGCGGGGCTCCGGGCTCCGCCACGATCAGACCCCATCGCAAGCTGAATCTGAGGATTCCTGGCATATGAGTGCTCTGGCACGCATACCGCGTGGACCCGCCGGTATTGCTCTGCTGCTGGCCCTGTTCCTGGTGGTGTTCCTGATCGTGCCGGTGGCCAAGGTCATCTTCGTCGCTTTTCAGGACCCCGGCAG
Organism: uncultured Candidatus Competibacteraceae bacterium; assembly: GCA_965371945.1. Classification (GTDB taxonomy): domain Bacteria; phylum Pseudomonadota; class Gammaproteobacteria; order Competibacterales; family JAHEDQ01; genus CBDVAK01. The sequence continues at coordinate 4,171 of CBDVAK010000142.1, read as the reverse complement.
CGGCGCGTTTACCCTGGTCAACTTTGCCGATTTCTTCAACAACTCCTTGTTCCGGGAATCCTTCGTCAATTCCTTGTATGTCGCGCTGATGTCGGTGGCCGTGGCTTCCATCATCGCCATGCCGCTCGCCTACTTCACCACCCGTTTCAACTTCGGCGCTTCACTCCTGATCCAGACCATGGGGTTCGTTCCCCTGATCATGCCGCCGTTCGTCGGGGCGGTGGCCATGCAGCTTTTGTTCGGTGCCAACGGCTCGATCAATCTGCTGCTGGACGAGTGGTTTGGTTTCACCATCCCGTTTATGGAGGGACTCAACGGGGTCATTCTGGTGGAGAGCATCCACTATTTCCCGTTCATCCTCATCAACCTGTCGGCGGCACTGAGCAACATCGACCGGTCGATGGAAGAATCAGCACAGAATCTCGGCGCTCAGGGCTTCCGGCTGTTTCGCCGCATCGTCCTGCCGCTGGCGATGCCCGGCTATGTCGCCGGCGCATCACTGGTGTTCCTGAAGGTATTCGACGATCTGGGTACGCCCCTGCTGCTCAACGTCAACAACATGCTGGCGCCCCAGGCTTACCTGCGAATCTCCTCGATCGGTATCTCCGACCCCATGGGTTATGTGATCTCGGTGATCCTGGTGTTGTTCTCGCTGCTGGCGCTATGGACCTCGTTCCTGGCACTCAGGGGCAAGGACTATGCGACCGTACAGAAAGGTGGCGGCGGGCTGGCGAAGCGCGATTTGCACGGATGGGAGAAGATCGCGGCATACGCGCTGGTCATCTTCATCCTGTTGATGGTGCTGTCGCCGCACATCGGCCTCACCCTGCTGTCGTTCGGCACGATCTGGTCATACAGTCCGCTGCCGGACGCCTACACCCTGGCCAATTACCAGGAGGTATTCGGCACCACTCGCGAATACATCACCAATACCCTGCTCTATGCCGGGCTGGCGGCCGGTATCGATGTCATCTTCGGTACCGCCATCGCCTACATCGTCTGGCGTACCGGGTTGTTTGGCCGCAAGTGGCTGGACTACCTGGCCACCGGTGCCTTGGCGGTGCCCGGCGTGGTGCTCGGTATCGGTTACCTGCGCACTTTCAACGAGTTCCAGGTGCCGTTCGTCGACAAACCGTTGGCGAGTTGGTGGGTGATCATCGTGGTGGCGCTGGCCATCCGTCGCCTGCCTTATGCATTGCGCGCCTGCGTGGCCGCGCTGCAGCAGGTGTCGGTGGCGCTGGAGGAGGCGGCGGAGAACCTGGGCGCCACCAAATACCGCAGCGTAAGGCGTATCGTGGTGCCGCTGATGGCTGGCGGTATTCTCGCGGGGTTCGTCACCAGCTTCGCCACCGCCGCGGTGGAATTGTCAGCCACCATCATGCTGGTTTCGACCGAATCCGACGCACCGTTGTCCTACGGCATCTATGTGTTTATGCAAAGCGCGGCGGGTCGCGGCCCCGGCGCGGCGCTGGGTATGATCGCGGTGGTCATCGTCGGTCTGATGACCTATCTGTCCCACTACATCATCGAACGTAACAAACGGGCCCAGAGCAGCCAGATGGCCGTGGCCACCGAAACCTGAGGCAAGGAGTGAACGTGGCAGTCGAACCGGTAGGCGTCAGTATCCAGAACCTGCAGCTCGCATTCGACGGGACGCCGGTACTCAAGGGTGTCAACCTGGAAATCGCTGCCGGTGAATTCTTCGCCTTCCTGGGACCATCGGGTTCCGGAAAATCGACCTTGTTGCGAGCGATCGCCGGGTTCGGGCCCCGGCCCGACGGCCACATCCTCATCGGTGGCGACGATGTGGCCGGTTTGCCACCCTGGCACCGACATGTCGGCATGGTGTTTCAGAACTATGCGCTGTGGCCGCATATGAGTGTGCGCAAGAACGTGGCATTCGGGTTGGAGGAAAGGAAAGTCCGCGCCGCCGAAATCCGTGCCAGAGTGGATGCCGCGCTCGATCTGGTGGGACTGCGGGACTATGCCGAACGCCGGCCCTCACAGCTCTCCGGGGGCCAGCAGCAACGTGTGGCACTGGCGCGTACGGTGGTGGTGGAGCCCCGGGTATTGCTGCTGGACGAGCCGTTGTCGAACCTGGATGCCAACCTGCGCGTACAGATGCGTCGCGACATCCTCGAGCTGCAGCGCAAGTTGGGACTGACCACCATCTTCGTCACCCATGACCAGGAAGAAGCCAACACCATCGCTGACCGTATGGCGGTTCTGAACAACGGTGTCATCCAGCAGATCGGTGAACCGCTGGAGCTCTACGACAAACCCGCCAATCTGTTCGTGGCCGAGTTCCTGGGCACCGCCAATGTGCTGCAGGGTCGTTTCGAGACCCATGATCAGGGGCAGCGCTTCGTGTCCGTGGGCGGTACCGAGATCCCCTGGCCCGGGTCGCGGCAGCAGGGCGCGGGCACCATCGTGATTCGCCCCCAGACACTGATGATAGTAGGTGAGGGCACTACCGGGGATGATCGCCATATCGCGTTGACCGGAACCGTCCACTACAAGGAGTTTCTGGGCTCGGTGATCCGCTATGCTGTGGATGTGGGTTCCGACACCCTGCTGGTCGACCGACACCATCGACAGGGGGAACCTGCACTGGAGGTGGGCGGGCGCGCCGACCTGTTGCTGGACCCCGATCAGATGGTGGTGTTGCCGGCGGTGAACAGCGCTGGTGGCTTGGGGAGCTGAGCATGGCCGGTGGCTGGGCCCGTGACGGGGCCGTACAGGAACAAATCGACGCCAGCGTGGAAGACGCAGTCAAACGCGCGCGCAGCCAGTTACCGAGCGGTCAGAGCTTGCACCACTGCGCCAAATGCGATGCTGAGATCCCGGAAGCCCGTCGCAAGGCCATCCCCGGCGTACGCTTGTGTGTCAACTGTCAGAGCGAGCTGGACCAACAACAAGTGAGCCACAGCGGTTACAACCGTCGCGGTAGCAAGGACAGCCAGTTGAGGTAGGGGCTCAAGCAGCGCCAAGTTCCGAAAACTGGAAGCCATTGGTTGTGCTGTGATCAGCCGGTTTTCTTCTGGGTGATTGGGCATGTACCCAGCCGGCTCCACGATGAGCCTCAATCTGTGAGTTGGCCGTGAGTTGGCGGATGTGCGCCGGATCGAACGAGGCGATCAAGACGTTGACGTCGGGCAGAGTCCTCAATTTCAGCCATCATCGTCCAAGAGTTTTTCGACGAGCCCGACCGTTACTGTCGTCCCCCCGGCCGGTAGCAGCTCGAAACCGTTGCGAACCCTGTCGGGCTTCTTCGCTGCGATAGGCACGTCGGCATCGATGTCCAATGTGGTTCTCATGCATCAGATGCTAATGCATCAATGCGCCGCAATCAAAGTGGGAACGGACCGGCGTAACGCAGGCACTGCTTTCCCGAAAACCTGTGTCCGATGGGTATGAGGATGGCACCAAGTCTCGCGAAGGATGTGCACCAGTTCACAGAGCTTATCCTTCCGATCACCGACAATCACCCCTGATACCATCTCATGTATGGCAACGATCGGGTGATCGCCATGAACAACTACGAAGCAGTTTCTTGTCGGTCGGTTACGCACCCGGAGGGCGGGATGCACAGGAAGCGCCCTGGCCTGCCGGCGCAGTTCCTCGCCTCGATCATCGTGTGGAGCATCCTCGCTCCTGCTTTTGGAAACGGCAATCATGTGATTTTCGACGACAAGAGCATCGAGGCCACCGGCGAGGTAACGGGTTTTCCGAGTCACCAGAATCATGACACCAAACGACCAGGTAACGATGCGGTACTGGTGGGGATCGGCGGCGCGGAGCAGGGTGACAAGCCCTGTTACATGGAGTTTACCTGGAGCAGGCAGAATGACACGGAGCACAGGACCTTCGTGACCAAGTGGTACGAAAATCCCTGCGACGGTGATCAGGGATCCGATGGGAGTTTCGAACAAACCCGGCTTGTGCAACGGGACGCGACGGTTGGGATTTCCGCTATTCGGGTCTGTAACAACGACAAGAGTAATAAGCGACTCAAGGCGGTTGAGATTACCGCTGCCCGGGCGGTCGCCGAATCCGGCACCACCAGCACGCAGCTGGCGTTGGAAGACGAGAAATACCTGCGGCCCCATTGCGCCAGTTGGGACAATGCTTCGAGCTGTGATGCCGGCAAGGTCGCGATGGGGGTCAACGT
>CBDVAK010000141.1:0-8781 GCA_965371945.1 uncultured Candidatus Competibacteraceae bacterium | reverse complement strand
CACTCGTGGCTTTCCAGCCAGGATTGCAGCATCAGCACATCCCACAAATGGTATGCCCAGTTGCGCCGGCCGGAGAGATGCTCGCGCCAGCACCTGCTCACCGGCTCGGAATACAACAACCCCTGCCGATCGAGACGAACCGGGTCCAACAATGCCTCCGCCCAGGCCTTGAGTGGGCCCCGCAACCAATTGTCCAGCGGTACCCCGAAGCCCATCTTGGGATGCTCCAGCAAAGCGGGCGGAAGATGGCCGGCCAGCAGTTGCCGCAGGGGCCATTTGCCGACACCGTCTCGTACCTTGAGGCGCATCGGTAACCGCCAGGCAAATTCGACCACACGATGGTCCAACAACGGCACGCGCACCTCCAGCCCCACGGCCATACTGGCGCGATCGACCTTGGTCAGTATATCGTCGGGCAGATAACCGAGCAGATCCTGGTACATCATTCGTGCGGCCGGATCGGACAGACCCGGCGGCATTTCCGGTTGCCAGACACCGCCCTCATCGACACCACCGCGCACCAGCGACGCAGTATCATGCCAGTGCGAGGTGATCAGACGGTACAGGTGATCGGGGTCCCGGGCCACCATGACCTGGGCCAGCTTGTGGACCTGGTCACCGACCCGTGTCAAACGGCTGGATTTTGGTGCCAACCGCATCAACGGGCCCACCAGGGCATTCCAGGTGCTTGGCGGCAAAGTACGCAACATTCTTCCTGCAACGCGGCGGACAGGTGCTGGTAAACGTCCTGTTCGTTGCCAGATTCGTGGTGCCCAGAGATAGCGCTGGTAGCCACAGAACAGCTCGTCACCCCCATCTCCGGAGAGTGCCACGGTCACTTCGGCCGCAGCCAGCCGCGATACCAGGAAAGTCGGTATTTGTGACGAATCCGAAAACGGCTCGTCATAGACCTGGGCCATCGATGGAATCACCTGACGGGCTTGTTCCGACGTGACACAGAGTTCGGTGTGTTCGCTACCGAGTCGACGCGCCACCCTGGCGGCCTGATCCGCTTCGTTGTACCCCGACACCTGAAAGCCCATGGTAAAGGTCCGCACCGGGCGGGTACTTTGTTTCTGCATCAAGGCAACTACGGTGCTGGAATCAATTCCTCCTGACAGGAAAGCCCCCAGCGGTACGTCCGCGGCCATGCGCTGACCGACCGCCACAGTCAAAAGCGATTCCAGCTCAGCCAGCGCCTCCTCGTCGCTGCCTGCATACGGGCTTTGCAAACCATCAGCCGCAACCTCGCGCGCAGACCACCAGCAAACGGGCTCTGGTGCCACGCCCCCCCCCGGACCGGTGGCAGCAAGCTTCACGTAGTGGCCCGGCAACAGTTTGCTGATGCCTTGATAGATGCTGAATGGCGCCGGGATACAACTGTAGCGCAGCAACATTGCCAATGACTGCCGGGACACCGTCGTGTCGAAACCCGGCCAGGCTCTGAACGCCGCGGGTTCGGATGCAAACAGCCAGGTGCCCGCCGAACGACCCCAGTACAGAGGTTTGATACCTACCCGGTCGCGAACCAGCACCAGCTCACGCGTGTGCCGATCCCAGAGTGCGAAGGCGAACATGCCGACGAAACGCTGCAGTGCGCCAGGCAGGCCCCATCGCTCGACACAGGCCAGCATCACTTCGGTATCGGAATGGCCTCGCCAATGCGGCTGACGGGGGCCCAGCAAGCGACGCAACTCGTCAAGATTGTAGATCTCGCCGTTGTAGGAGATCACGAAGCGCCGCGATGCCGAAAACATGGGCTGATGACCGCTGTTCGACAGATCGAGTATCGATAGCCGACGATGGGCGAGGCCGATTCCTGCCGTGGCATCCACCCAGATACCGGAATCATCGGGGCCACGATGGCGCAGGCGTGACGACATCGCTTCCAGCCGTGCGGTCACAGACCCGGTGGCGGGTAACCCGGCCGGATCGAATACCCCTGCGATTCCACACATAGTCAGTTTCCCGCGGCAGCGGCGAATTTTCGCCAGAACCGGTCACGACGCGGCTCCAGCGTATCGCACCGATACGGCGCCACCTGGCTGAAGTTGCGTTTCGCCTGGCTGGCGGACCACTGCGAATCTTCTGCCGCGAACGTGATCTGTGCCGCCAGGGTTTGCCAATCGCCAGGCCGGTGGCAGCATTCTGCGGTCAACAGTTCGGGGATACCGCCTGCCGTCGAACCCAATGCCGGACAGGCGCGGCTCATGGCTTCGAGCAGGGTGCGTGGCAATCCCTCGGTAAAACTCGGTTGCAGATAGAGGTCGATCTGATCCAGCCATTGCAGCACCGGCTCGCCAGCGGGGCGCGGTGGGTCGAACTGGACTTTCGTTTCCAGCGCGTACTTCGAAGCCAGCCGCCGCCAGTAGCCGAGGTCGCCATCCCCCAGCACCCTGAGTCGAACATCCGGAAACCGCCCAACCACCGCGGCCAGCGCGCGCAAAGCAATCTGGAGTCCCTTGTAACGGGTCTCCAGGGACCCGATAAAGCCGACGACCGGGCCGGGCCGGGCCTTGTTCAACCCTTGCAGGCGGCGGCGCAGGATGGCCCGGTCCGCGACTGGCAGGGAGACGTTCGAAAGTGACGCCGTCACCGCAGGCCCGGCAGCATAACGCTGTTGCAAATAATTCCGGGTAACGTATGCCACGAATGGTGCGGCACGCACTGTCGATTTCATCCGTGAGTCCATGACCGGCGCATAGATCTTGCCGGCAACACTGCCGTGGTACCAGAGCGCATCCCGGGCACAACCCACCACTTCCACCGCCCACGGCTTGCCAAGCCCGGTAGCCACCTGCGCCGCCAGCAAACCGGTTTCACTGGGCAATCGTACGATGATACCGTCAGTACTCGCGACGATGTCTCGCAAAGCGCGCTTTACCACGCCCCGCTTGCGCAATATTGCCAACGGGCCGGCCAGGCTGGGAACAAACTCGAAACTGACACCAGCTCCGGAGGATTCGCTCAATGTCTGGCGGTTGCCCGACGCGGCGGCGCGGCCGACGACGGTCAGATGATCGAACACCCGCAGATAACGGGCCCAGGTCCGGTAGGAGAACTGGCCACTGGCGAAAACACGACCGTCGTCGCCGGACACGAAACGGTTGTCGTGAACAAATGCGATTCGCAAGGTCTCAGGCCTGTCGCGACCGTCGGTACCGGCGCTGCAATAGCAACCAGGGAGACCCGCTCAGCAGCCTGGACTCGGAGCGTGACAGCCCCCACGCCAACAGACAGGGCAATACGGCGAACCAGCCCAGATTGCGTACCACCGAGCCACTCTCGCCTCTCGCGAACAAGAGCACCAACGCCAACACGGTTGCCGCCAGGGCAATATCCAGGGTGGCACCCGACCTGCCGGCGCGAGCCGCCAGACCTCCGAGCAGATAGCCGATGAAAACCAGCACCACCGGCCCTCCGAGCCAGCCGAAATTGAACCATGCCTCGGCGATGAATGAGTATCCGTATCCTCCCCCCTGGGCTGCAAACTCGGGATTGATCTGCCAGGTCATCCAGTCACCAACCAAGCCACGGGCAACACTGGGATGAATTTCCCAGAATAGATTGGGCATCAGGGTCAGCAGGGCGTGGAAGTAAGATGCGCCGAGGTCATAACCACGTTGCCAGGGCACCAACTGCAAGGTCCAACCGATGGTTCGGGCGGTGGTGGCCATTTCCTCGATGATAGCGGTGGCCGGATTGCCGAGATTGGTCAGCGCATCGACATAGACGGCAGCGGACAAGCGGGCGGAACCGGCCATGTCACGCACCATCCGCACACCTGGGAACACCACGAACAGTAGCAGAGCGCCACCGCCCAGCAGCCACCAGGCTGGCAGCCGACGCACGCAACGGTGCCAGACCCAGACCCAGGCCAGCAGCGGCATGACCGCTGTTGAACGGGTGCCCAGAAAAAAGGCTGTCGAGCTATAGATCAGCAACAGCACACCGGTCAGCAAGCGGATTCGAGGCTGGTGCCGCCCCCCCACCAACAGCAGCAATGCACCGGGCACCAGAAACCGGCTCAGTATCCGCAGCCAGCCAGCGTAACCGGTCACCGCCTGCTGCTGGTATAGCGCCATGTAGCCATCGCTCATGACCACCTTCAGCAACTGGCCGAGAACAACCAGCGTGGGCCCCGTCGACACCGCGATCAACAACCACCCGGCTTGGCGCAGCGCGGTATCGATCTCCTCGCTGTCGTGATCCTGCCGCGGCGGTACATGACGCTGTCGCAGCTGCGCCATGAGCGCCCCCAGGTGCATGGCGCCCAGACCCAGCAGCAGCACCCAGAGTATCAACAACACCAACTCGGGTTCGAACAAGTGAAAGATACTGGACTCCCTTAGTCTCGAATCCGGCACCAGCAGTTCCAGGGCGGCGAATCCACCGTTGAACAGGACAGCAGCGGTCAAAAAAAGTGTGTAGGGATCGAACCACTGACCACCGGACGCCCGCCACGAGCCAATCGACCAAAGGGCCGTGGCCACCAACAGCGCAGACAAGGGTTTGAGCAGCAACTCCGGATCGGAGCGCATCTGCACATAGCCGAGAGCGCCAGCGCCGATCACGACCACCACCAGCAACTGTACGCTCACCATGGCAAGCGCACGGTTGTTCACTTCGCCGCTACCAGTCCGTATAGCCCCGACAATGCCGTTATGCCGGTCTCTATATTGAACGAGCTTGCGGCTACCGCCGCCAACGCCCGTGGACGGTCGACATCGGCACTGGCTGCTTTCGCCAAAGCCCGGGCCCATGCCCCGTGGCCGGCCTGCAATGGCAAGCGTTGTATCAGCCAGGGACACAGGTCCGCCTCGGCCGGCACGTTCGCAGCGACGACACAGTGCAAGCCCGCCGCCTGGGCCTCGACCAACGCCAGCCCCAGCCCCTCGTGACGCGACGGGAACAGGAATACATCCATCGCCCCGGTCATCAGGTCCGCGATGTCGTCGCGTTCGCCGGCAAACAGCACGCGGGCGGAAAGGCCCAATGCCGCCACCCGTGCCTCGATTCTGGCGCGTAGCACTCCCTCACCGACCAGCAGCAGATGTGCGCCCGGGTGCAGTTCAAGCAACTCCGAGAACGCATCGATGACCAGGTCGTGGTTCTTCTGTTCGACAAAACGACCCACGTGACCAACCACCAACGCCTGGGCGGGAAACCCCAGTCGTGCGCGCAAAGCCAGCCTGTCAGCCGGCCTCGCAAAGGGCTGCAGATCGATACCACAGTGGAGAATTCGCCAGCGCGGATCGCGCGACCAGTGTCTGCCATATACCGAACACGCTGCCTCACCGCTCGCCGCCAGCCCTTGCGTCGCGTGCCGTGAGATCAGGGTTCGCATGGCAGCTCGATAGACTCCGCGTACCATTGCGTTTTGGCCCGGAGCGGAGGTCACCACACTGTGAGCGTGCGCGATTCGCGTCGGTATGCCCGTGCGGTGCGCGAGCCACAGCATGTAGCCACTGAAAAGATGGACATGAGAATGCATCACCTGATAAGGCCCGTGCTGAGACAATGCAGATTGTACCCGGCGACCATAGCGCAGCGGCCGACCATGGCCGTGACAACGGATGATCGCACTGCCCAAGCCGAGGATCTCAGCATCGTAGCTGCCAGGCTGGGGGTCCTCCACCAGGAAATCGATCGCCACCCGCGGGCGATCGATACGGCGCAGCACATGCATCAACCAGGTTTCCACCCCACCACGGTTCATGGCCCTGACCACTTGCAGCACGCGGATGGGTTCAACCGCCATGTTGGGCCCGCCGGTAGAGAAACAGGAGCAACACGGCCCCCGCCAACTGTACAGCCAGACCCGACATCCAGGCCTGGGCCGCGCCCGCAAGCCCGCCGGCGGGCAGCAGCATCAGACTACCCGTTATGGTGGTCACAAAAACCGCGGACAGCTGCCAGGGTTGCGGTTTGAAGATACGTCTCGCGGTAAGGCCGTACCCCAACACCGAGGCTGGATAGGCCAGCAGCCCGCAAGCCATGATCCAGGCCAGCGCAACACCGTGACCGGAGAACCCCGCCCCATAAAGCAGCACCAGTATGTACTCACCGAACACCAGCACCAACAGCAGACCCGCCAGCGCCAGGGCCAGCGAAATCAACAGCAGCCGGATCAGCAAAGCCTGAAACTCCTGCAACCGCCCGGCCGATGAGAGTTCCGCGAGACGCGGACTGGCGGCCTGACCCAACGCCGCCACCACCATGCCTCCAGGAACGACCAGATAGGCCATGGCCGCAAATACTCCCAACATCTCGGCGCCGAGGAAGTGCTCGACGAAGTAGCGGGGGATATTGGCATTCAGTGACACCAGTGACGCCACCACCCCCAATGGCAGGGACAAGACGACGATGCGCCGCATGCGTCGGCCACGGGTGCCGCTGGCGGCCACCTGCTGACCGGTGGCGGCGCTGTGACGGCTGATGGGCAAATCGTAGTACCACCACACCAGTGCCCACACCGTTGCCAACGCCAGCACCGCTGCCGGCAGGGACGCCGACCACCAATAGACCGCCGCCAGTGCCGCCAGCCCCAGAATCCCGCGTAACTGCATCGATCGGGACACCCGGTCGAGACGATGCCGGCGTTGTTGCCAGCCATAACAGATACCGCTCAGGGACTCGAACACCTTGGCCGCCGCCACCGCCAGCAGCACCATCCGCGTGTCAGTCGGATAGCTAGCTGAGAATGCCACCACTGCGATCACCACGAATGCCAACGCGCTGGTGAGACTACGTACCGCAAAATAGTCGGCAAAACCATATTCCCCCCGGGCGTCGGTCGCGACTACCGGGCGCAAAGACAGGTCGGCGAACAGCATCACCGGCGCTGCAATAGCCAGCGCCAGCGCATATTGCCCCACTGCGCCAGCCCCGCCGTGGCGGGCCACGACTGCCAGCATTGCCCACTGACAACCCGCATAGACCGTGGTGCCCAGCAGCATGTGAGCCGCACTGCGACGCAGACTTAGCACCGATACGAACCCGCCAGGTTTCGAGCCGGTCGCGATGCGACACGGATGCACACCATGAAGTTCACCACACCCGGACGCCAGATGGCCTGGGCTACTGGCAGGGAAAAGCGCTGGATTCCGGAGGCCGGGTCAACCGGGGCGCAACCAGACAGCGGCGCCTCAAGTCAGGCGGGCTCCGAATCCGCGTACGAGAAAGACCGGGGCGCGAACCCGAAATCATTGACAGCCGCAGAACTGTCGAAACACAGATTGCGGTTGATACGGTCGACCATGGCGGCGCTGAAGTGGGTGTTGCCCGGCAGCAAACCCAGAAAACGCAATCCCAACCTCAGCAGTCCGGCGGGCACGGGCAGGAACCTGGGTGACATACCGAGGCCGCGAAACACCCGCTCCACCATGTCCCGATAGCTGAGGCGCTCACCACCGCTGAGTTCGTAGATGCGCCCATAGGTGTGCGCATTCGAGCGAACCGACAGACAGGCCGCGGCGAGATCGTCGGCATGTACCGGCTGACGCAAACCGATGCCAGAGCCAACCAGTGGGAAAAAATGGAAATGCTTGACGAACTTTGCGATCAGACTGATGTTGCTGTCCTTGCCGGCACCGTAAATCATCGTTGGTCGAAAGATCGTCCAGGCGATGCCGTGCCCACCACAATAGTCCGCAAGCTGTTGCTCACACCTGGCCAGTTCCATCGCCAGCCGGCGTTCGCGATCGTCACTGGAATCGGTCTTGCTGAACAGGCTGGTGGAACTGAATGCCACCAGCCGCACCATGCCGGCTGCCGCCATCGCAGGCAGATGCGGGATCAGCAACGATAGCGGCGCCAAGTGAAACAACACCCACCGTGGTGGCGTGAAGTCCCAGTCACAATCCTCAGCCATCAGATCCATTCGATGCCATGCGGACGCCTTGTGTGGATCTGCCGGGGGGTTCCGGCTCACGCCGATCACCGGGATCCCTGCGGTCAGCAAACGCGGCTGTAAAAAATCACCTATCTGGCTGCTCGCGCCGGTAATCACAGCCTCGAGTCCCGCACCAGCGGCCCCGCCCGGATCCATTCAGACTGCCTGCCCACGCAATCGAGAGCGCACCACATCGCTGCTACGGCCGACCAGATCAGCTGCGGCAAGTACCGAGAATCTCGTCCATATCGCAATCACCACGCCCCACATCAGCGGGGTGGGGTACTGGTGTCTGAAAAACTTGCGATAAAACCGAACCATCCCCTTGTGTTTGTGCCACAAGACCCGCAATGGATGGCGTCCGCTGCAACCCCCCTTGACGTGCGTCACCTGCACATCGGGCACGAACAAAATGCCCCAACCGCGGGCACGAAACCGCATGAACCAGTCCAGATCCTCACAGTGGAGGAAATAACCCTCATCGAGCGGACCGACCTGCTTCATTGCGGCGCGACGCACGAACATGCAGGCCCCGGAAATCCCCTCGACCTCGAGGGGTGACTCTGGCAGCGGCTGGTCATCGAGCATGAAATTGCGAAACCGGGGGTGCCCGGGGAACAAACGGTCAAGATGCAGGATTCTGACGAAGGTACGCCAGGGTGTCGGTATGGAACGACGTGCGCCAGCCTGCTCCGAACCATCAGGATTGCGGACCAGACAACCGGCCATACCCATGCGGGGGCGGTCATCCATCTGCTCCCGCAAGCGCTGCAAACTGTCCTTTTGAACGAAACAATCGGGGTTGAGAAATACCAGGTACTTACCACCGATCAATCGCAGCGCACGATTGCTGGCCGCGGCAAACCCAAGGTTCTCGCTATTGCGCA
>CBDVAK010000140.1:0-8814 GCA_965371945.1 uncultured Candidatus Competibacteraceae bacterium | reverse complement strand
TGACTCAATCAGGCTCGCCCTCGCTACGATCGCTATTCTCGGACAGCCTCCTAGCCCTCATTTCTCACCAGATACCCGAATCAGTCGCCGCGGACCTGCGCCATAACCTCGTCCGCAAAATTCTCATTCTTGCGTTCGATGCCTTCGCCAAGTTCCAGTCTCACAAAACGAATCACCCGCGCGTTCTGTGCATTCAGCAGTGTTTCAATGGTCTGGTCAGGGTCCTTGACGAAAGGCTGACCCAGCAGGGTGATCTCACCGAGGTACTTGCGCAACCGGCCTTGCACCATTTTTTCGATGATGTTGTCCGGCTTGCCCGAGTCACGGGCCTGCGCTGAGAGGATCTCGCGTTCCTTGTCCAGGGTGTCCGCAGGTACCTGGTCCGCGGACAGAAATGCCGGGTGGGAGGCAGCAACGTGCATCGCGACATCCTTGGCCAGATCGCCACCGCCGCCTTCCAATTCCACCAGCACACCGATGCGCGAACCATGCAGATAGGCGTTGATGATGCCGCTGTCGGTCTGATACCGGGCAAACCGTCTTACCGCGATATTCTCACCCACCTTGGCAATCAGCGCTTTGCGCACATCGTCTACGCTCTGCCCGGCGGACATCGGCTGCGACAGCAATGCATCCAGATCGGTCGGAACCCGGTCCAGAATCAAGTCAGCAATGGCGACCGCAAACGATTGAAATTGATCGTTCCTGGCGGCGAAATCGGTTTCGCAGTTGACCTCGACCATCGCGGCGGAATTGCCGTCCGCGGATCGACGCACCACGATCACGCCTTCGGCCGCGGTACGGGCAGCCTTCTTGTCCGCTTTCGCCATCCCGGCCTTGCGCATCTGTTCGATTGCGGCCTCGATATCGCCACCGCTCTCCACCAGTGCCTTCTTGCATTCCATCATGCCGGCACCCGTACGGATGCGCAGTTCCTTTACCTGTGTCGCTGTGATTGCAGCCATTGTCCGAACCCTCGATTCACGCTCTCAGCCTTGCAAAAAACCAAGAGGGCCCGTGGACGGCGCCCACGAGCCCTCTGCGCCCCGGGAGGAACGACCGCCCTACTCAGGGGCCTTCTGTTCTGCCACTTCGTCCACTTCCACGAAATCTTCCTCATCGGTCACCACCTGCGCGGTCGGCACCGACGCCTTGCCTTCGATAATGGCGCGGGCGGCATTCCCACAATAGAGTCGTATGGCACGGATAGCATCATCGTTTCCGGGAATCACGTAGTCCACGCCATCCGGCTGATTGTTGGTATCGAGCACCCCGATCACGGGGATGCCCAGGCGACGTGCCTCGGTGACCGCGATATTCTCATGGCCGACATCAATGACGAACAAAGCGTCCGGTGGCGACCCCATGTCCTTGATTCCGCCCAGGCTACGCTCCAGCTTTTCCATCTCCCGACGCAGGCTCAGGACTTCCTTCTTGACGAAACGCTCTTCCAACGTTCCCTCTTTGACCAGTTCCTCCAGCTCCTTGAGCCTGCGGATCGACTGGCGCACTGTGCGGAAGTTGGTCATCATCCCACCCAGCCAGCGGTGGTTGACATAGGGCATGCCACAACTCAGCGCCGCCTCTTGTACCGCCGCCCGCGCCGAGCGCTTGGTGCCGACGAACAAAATGGTGCCGCCATTGGAGGCCAACTTGCCGACGAAGTTCAAGGCATCGTTGAACATCGGTAGCGTTTTTTCGAGATTGATGATGTGGATCTTGTTGCGGGATCCGAAGATGTAGGGTGCCATCTTCGGGTTCCAGTAACGGGTCTGGTGCCCGAAGTGCACACCGCACTCGAGCATTTCACGCATAGTCACCTGGGACATAGTAAGCCTCTGAATCGTAACGGGGTTAGACTTCCACTCATCCCGTACCGCGACTCCGGTCAAGTACCGGTCACAAGGACCAGACAGACCAGGAGCACCCCGCGACACGTGCCGATGAGTGTGTGAATTTGCTTATCGGAAGCGCGCGCTTTATAGCATAGTTGTCTTTTGCCAACAACGCGTTCACTATGCTGCGCCCGGCCGCGCCAACGTCATTGTGGGTCCTGGCGATATACACCGACCGCGATCCGACCGGCCTTTGGGGTCTTTCTGATTGGGGCCGATCCACTGCGAGTCGTCACTTCGCGTTGCCTGTCCATCGCTCCTGGAGTTGACCATTCGGTATGAGCGTACACATCAAGAATGCGCAGGAAGTGTCCGCAATGCGGGTTGCCGGTCGACTCGCTGCGGAGGTGCTCGACATGATCACTCCACACGTACGCGCCGGCATCACTACAGGTGAGTTGGACCGTATCTGTCACGACTATATCGTCGAGATTCAGGAGGCTATCCCGGCGCCCCTTGACTATCGGGGGTTCCCGCGCTCGATCTGCACTTCGGTCAATCACGTCATCTGTCACGGCATCCCCGGCGACAAGAAGCTGCGTTCCGGTGACATCGTCAACATCGATATCACCGTAATCAAGGACGGCTTCCACGGCGATACCAGCCGCATGTTCCTGGTTGGCAAACCCAGCGTGCAGGGACAGCGTATCTGCCAACTGGCCCACGAATGTATGACCACCGGAATCGAGATGGTCGCCCCGGGTGTGCGCCTCGGTGACATCGGGCATGCCATACAGAGCCATGCCGAAACCAACCGCTGTTCAGTGGTGCGAGAATACTGCGGTCATGGGATCGGACGCGAGTTTCATGAAGAGCCGCAGGTACTGCACTACGGCGAACCCGGCACCGGGCTGGTTCTGGAACAGGGCATGACCTTCACCATTGAGCCGATGATCAACCTCGGCAAGCGTCACAGCCGACTGCTACCGGACGGCTGGACCGTGGTTACCAAGGATCACAGCCTCAGTGCTCAGTGGGAACACACCGTGCTGGTGACGGAGAACGGCTACGAAATCCTGACCCTGAGCCCGCAACCGGCCCATTGACCGGTATACGGCCGACGCCACGATGCAGGTTCCACAGATTCTCAGACCGGTACCCTTCGAGGACCATGATATCTTCGATGCCGCGACATTCGACGCCGGACCAGACAGCGGCCTCGAGGTGGAGAAATTCCGGTCCGCGCTCGAGCACGGGCGACACAGCCTGGAGCAGTTGTTCCACCAGGGGCTCAGTGCCGAGCAACTGATCCCGGCCAGAGCGCGGTTTGTGGACAGCCTGGTGACTCGCGCCTGGACGCGGGCATTCGGTGAGCTCCGCGACGACCTGGCACTGCTGGCGGTCGGCGGCTACGGGCGGGGCGAGTTGCACCCGGGTTCCGACATCGACCTGATGATCCTGCTGCCGGATGAAAGCACTCTACAGCAGAGCCGTGAATCGATTGCGGCATTCCTGACCTTTCTGTGGGATATCGGATTGGAAGTGGGCCAAAGCGTGAGGACCATCGGGGATTGCGTGCGCGAGGGTCAGGCCGACGTTACCGTGGTGACCAACCTGATGGAAACCCGGGTGCTGCAGGGCGACGACAAGCTGTTCCGGGCGATGCGGGTGGCCACGGGACCAGACTGCATGTGGTCCCCACAGCAGTTTTTTGCCGCCAAGCGGGCCGAGCAACTGCGACGTCACCAACGCTTCCACGATACTGCCTACAACCTGGAACCTAATATCAAGGAGGGTCCGGGGGGCTTGCGCGATATTCAGACCGTGGCCTGGGTCGCGAAGCGCTATTTCGGCGCGGACACGCTGCAGGACCTGGTCGGACACGGCTACCTGACAGCGGCCGAATTCGACGAATTGCACCAGGGCCAGAACTTTCTGTGGCGGGTCCGTTTCGCGCTGCACACCCTGGCCGGTCGGCGCGAAGATCGACTGTTGTTCGACTATCAGGGTCCGATCGCAACCGGGTTCGGGTATCGCGACCAGGGTCATGATCTCGCCATCGAGTTGTTCATGCAGCGCTACTACCGCATCGCAATGCAGTTGTGGCGCCTCAACGAGATGCTGCTGCAACTGTTCGAGGAGGCCATCCTGGGCGATGGCCAGAACGGCGCATCACAACCTGTCAACTCACGATTTCGGACCCGTAGTGGCTATCTCGAAGCGTGTCGCGACGATGTTTTCAAACGTTCTCCGGCGGCCTTGCTGGAGGTTTTCCTGATCTTTGCCCGGCATCCGGAAATCAAGGGCCTGCGCGCCTCGACCATCCGGCTGATTCGCGAACACGGACATTTGCTCGATGAACGGGTCCGCAGCACTCCCCGTGCACGCCATCTGTTCATGGAATTGCTGCGGCAGCAACAGGGGATCACCAGGGCCCTGCGACTGATGAGCGCATACGGCGTGCTGGCGGCCTACCTGCCGGAATACGGTCGCATCGTGGGCCGCATGCAATATGACCTGTTCCATGCCTACACAGTCGACCAGCACATTCTGTTCGTGGTCCGCAATCTGCGCAGGCTCGCCGTGCCCCGATTCAGCGACGAACTGCCGCAGTGCAGCGAAGTGATGAGCCGGTTGCCGAAACCGGAACTGGCCTATGCCGCTGCGCTCTATCACGACATCGGCAAGGCTCGCGGAGGGGACCACTCGGAGCTTGGCGCGGTCGATGCCATCAGGTTCTGCGAGCAACACGGACTCAGCGCAGCGGATACCCGTCTGGTCGGCTGGCTGGTGCAAAACCACCTGTTGATGTCGGTGACCGCGCAGAAGCAGGATATCTATGACCTGGAGGTGGTGCACCGGTTCGCTGCAAGGGTGGGCGACCGTACCTACCTCGACTACCTCTATGTGCTCACTGTTGCCGACATCCGCGGAACCAATCCGAGTCTGTGGAACTCCTGGCGAGCGACGCTGTTGATGGATCTCTACCACGCCGCCCGTGCCGTGCTCAGACGCGGGCTGGACCAGCCTGTGGACCGTGAGCAGCGTATCATCGAAGTCCAGGATCAGGCCCGTGCCGCACTGGCACGCAAGGGCATTTCGGCATTGCGAATCGAGCGGGTATGGAAACAGTTTGCGGACGATTACTTTCTGAGACACAGCGTCGCCGAGATCACCTGGAACACTCGCGCCATCCTCAAGAAAGCGGACGACGGCCGGCCACTGGTGCTGACCCGCAAGGATCCCCGCGGTACCCTGGTGTTCGTCTATCAGCGCAATCACGATATGCTGTTTGCGACCACCACCGGGGTATTCGACCAGATGGGGCTGACGGTGGTCGATGCACGCATTCTGACCACTGCGGACGACCATAGTCTGGACACCTATATCGTGCTCGACGCGGATGGCACGCCGATCTCTGAACGCTACCGGGTGAGGCGGATAGCCGATCGCTTGCGCACAGCGCTGAGCCGTGCGCCCGGCGCTCCCGGACCACGATCGACCGGCAGAACGCCCTCGCGGCGTCTGAAACACTTCGCAACACCCACGCAGGTCACCTTTGGACAGGACCGGTTCCACGGCCGCACCCTGCTCGAGTTGATCACCGCGGACCGGCCTGGTCTGCTGTCTCGCGTGGGCCGGGTCTTCGTCGAGATCGGCGTCGAATTGCACGATGCCCGTATCGCCACCCTGGGCGAGCGGGTCGAGGATGTATTCTTCATCACCGATACCGACAACCGGCCGTTCGACGATCCGGACCGGCAACAACAGATTCGCACGGCCTTGACCGAACAACTGCAGGAAATCACTGCTGACCCGGACCTGTGACTGTTTCACTGACCTGCCACCTGAGACCAATAAAGATGACACTACAGCAAATTATTGAACAGGCATTCGAAACACGTATGGACCTGAGCCCGAAAACGGTGTCGGCCGAGGTCCGCGGCGCAGTGGAAGAAGCCCTCGACGGATTGGAATCCGGGACGTTGCGAGTGGCCCGGAAAAACGACGCAGGCTGGGTGGTCAATCAATGGTTGAAAAAAGCCGTGCTACTGTCTTTTCGCATTTACGACAACAAGCTCATCCGTGACGGCTACAGCAGCTATTTCGACAAGGTGGCGCCGAAGTACAGCGGCTATGGACTGGAGGATTTCCGCAAAGCCGGAGTACGGGTGGTGCCGCCTGCCGCGGCACGCCATGGCACCTACATCGCACCCGGAGTCGTGTTGATGCCTTCCTATGTGAACATCGGGGCCTACATCGATTCCGGCACCATGGTGGACACCTGGGCCACGGTCGGCTCCTGTGCGCAGATCGGTCGCAATGTGCATCTGTCCGGTGGTGTGGGTATCGGCGGAGTACTCGAGCCACTGCAGGCGGGACCGACCATCATCGAAGACGGTTGTTTCATCGGTGCCCGCTCCGAGGTGGTGGAAGGCGTGGTGATCGAGCAGGGATCAGTGCTGTCGATGGGGGTATACATCGGTCAAAGCACCAAGATCTATGACCGTAACAGCGGCGAGATCAGCTATGGAAGAGTTCCCGCCGGCAGCGTGGTAGTGCCGGGTTCAATGCCGTCCAAGGACGGCAGCCACAGCCTTTATTGCGCGGTGATCATCAAGCAGGTTGACCAGAAAACCCGCGCCAAGGTCGGCATCAACGAGTTGCTGCGCGATTGAGTGGAACCGCTATGAACGTGCCGATGGTATATGGAATCCCTAACTGTGACACGGTTGCGAAAGCCCGCCGCTGGCTGGATTCACATGGTCTGAGCTACCAGTTCCACGATTTTCGAAAGCAAGGCCTGGAGCCCGATCGCTTGCAAAGCTGGATCGACATGGCAGGCTGGGAGACGTTGCTCAACCGTCGCAGCGCCAGCTGGCGGGCGCTGCCTGAGCCGGTGCGCGCGCGGCTCGATCCGCAACTGGCAGCGGACCTGATGCTCGACAATCCCACCCTGATCCGCCGGCCGGTGCTGGAGTACCGATCGCAACTGCTGGTGGGTTTTGATGCGGACCGCTACGCGGTCCTCACGGGCGATTGACCAAACCGTGTCGCGCACGCTGGAACTGGCCCGGACGCTGATACGCGCACCGTCGATCACTCCCGATGATGCGGGTTGCCAGGACTTCATAGCGAGCCAGTTGGAGCCACTGGGCTTTGACGTGGAACACCTGCGGCGCGGCGAGGTCGACAACCTATGGGCCCGCAAAGGCCACACTGAACCCTTGTTCGTGTTCGCTGGACACACCGATGTGGTGCCACCCGGACCCGGCGGTGCATGGCACAGCGACCCATTCGCCCCGGAAGTGCGCGACGGTAATCTGTACGGTCGCGGCGCCGCCGACATGAAGGGCAGCCTGGCGGCCATGATCACTGCCTGCGAACGCTTCCTCGGACGCCATGCCGATCATCACGGCAGTATCGGCCTGCTGATCACCAGTGATGAGGAAGGACCTGCCGCGGACGGCACCGTGAGAGTGCTCGAGTACCTTGACTCGACCGCCACCCGGATTCGATGGTGCCTGATCGGTGAACCCTCCAGCCATCAGCGTCTGGGTGACACGATCAAGAACGGGCGACGTGGCTCGTTGCATGGCCGGCTCAAGTTTCTCGGCGTGCAAGGACATGTCGCCTATCCCGATCTGGCCACCAACCCGATCCATGGCATCGGTGGATTGATCGCGTTGCTCACCGATCAGACATGGGACCAGGGCAGCCGTTTTTTCCCCCCTACATCGTTCCAGATCTCCAACATCTGGTCGGGTACCGGAGCGACCAATGTCATCCCGGGTGAACTCGAACTGATGTTCAATTTTCGCTTTGGCACCGAATCACCCGCGATCGCACTGATGCGCCGCGTCGAGGAGCTGATCGAGCACCATGTCCAGGAGCAGGAACAACGTTACGATCAGAAATATCCACATGAACTGGACTGGCACCTGTCCGGGGAGCCGTTTCTGACCCGCGGTGGTGAACTGATCGAGGCCGCCTGCGACGCCGTCCACGGTATACTCGGATATCGGCCGGAACTTTCCACTTCAGGGGGTACGTCAGACGGCCGCTTCATCGCACCTACCGGGGCACAGGTGGTGGAATTGGGGCCCGTCAACGCCAGCATTCACAAGGTCAACGAACATGTGCGGGTACAGGACCTGGACAGACTGTCGGAAATCTACTGTGGCGTGCTAGAACGCCTGCTGACCTGACCGCCTTAGCCGGCCGAGTGCCATGGATCTGCCAACCATCCTTCTGCTCTCCGCGGCGGCGTTTGGTGCCGGTTTCGTCGATGCCGTTGCCGGTGGAGGCGGTTTGATCGTGGTTCCGGCGCTGCTCACCGCGGGGCTGCCCGCACACACCGTATTGGGCACCGCCAAGCTCTGCGGTACCTTCGGAACCGCTATCGCCACCGTGACCTTCCTGCGCAAAGGGCTGCTGGACCCGGCCCGATGGCGGGACCTGATGGTCTCCACCGCGCTGGGGGCGCTGTTCGGTACGATCATGGTGCAGTTTCTGAGTGCCGCCGTGTTGCGGCGTCTGTTGCCGCTGGCAGTACTGGCGGCGGCAATCTACATGGTGCTGCCCCATCGTGTGCCGGCGGCCTCAGGCGCTGGCGCGGCAGCCACGGGCGGTCGGCGTCTGACAGCGCTGCTACTGGGTTGGTACGACGGCTTCGTGGGGCCGGGGACCGGGGCATTCTGGACCGGACTGGGCATGCGTGTTTTCAGGCTCGACATCGTCGCCGCGGCGGGCCTTGCCCGTTATATGAACCTGTCCAGCAACGTTGCCGCTCTGTTGACATTCGCCGCTTTCGGTCGCGTCGATGTGGTCACCGGTGCAGCAATGGGCGTGGCGCTCACGGCCGGCGCCTGGCTGGGTGCTCATGCCGCGATTCGAGCCGGCGGACGCCTGATTCGGCCGTTGTTGCTGACCGTGGTTGTGCTGATGGCGATCCGCCTGCTGATGATCGGTTGAGCTG
>CBDVAK010000139.1:0-8843 GCA_965371945.1 uncultured Candidatus Competibacteraceae bacterium | reverse complement strand
GGGGGCGAGGTTGTCGAAGCTTGTGGTGTTCGAGGACCCAACCGGCCCCGGAGATGAACGGCGGGGATGTTAGGATACCCCACCTTTCTGCAACCACGGTGACGAGCCATGACCCAGAGCCTGTTCCTGCGCGCGGCGATCGAGGCGGCGGCGGTCGCCGAGCGCATCATCGACGACTACTACCGTCGTGGCGCGAAAGTTTCCATCAAACCCGATCGGACGCCGGTGACCGAAGCCGATGTGGCCGCCGAGCAGGCGATCATCGAGAGCCTGTCGGCCGCATTTCCGGACCATGGTTTCTATGGCGAGGAATCGGGCCATGCGGAAACCGCCAGTGGTTTTCTGTGGGTGATCGACCCGATCGACGGCACCAAGAGCTTTGTGCGGCGGTCACCATTTTTTTCCACCCAGATTGCGTTGCTCGATCACGATACGTTCGAACTTGGGGTATCGAATGCGCCGTCATTCGGAGAGCGCGCGTGGGCGCAGCGTGGTGCGGGCAGCTGGCTCAACGGTGAAGCGATCCGGGTGAGTGATATCGACCGACTCGAGGACTGCACGCTGTCGGTGGGTAATATCAAGACGCTGGCGGCCGGGTTGGGCTGGAAGGAGTTCGGCGATCTGGTGCTGAGAGTGGACCGCTTTCGCGGCTACGGCGACTTCTATCACTATCATCAACTTGCTTCGGGACGGCTCGACCTGGTGGTGGAATCCGACCTCCATATCTACGACATCGCCGCGCTGTCAGTAATCGTCGAAGAGGCCGGTGGCCGGGTCACCGATCTTTGTGGTGCGCGGCTGACGCTGGATTCGACCACGGTCGTGGCCAGCAACGGCCGGCTCCACGAGCAGGCGCTGGAAGCCTTGCGACTCAGCTGCGAAGGTGTCTGACTGCCTGGCCTCTTGCTCGATCGCCGGTACGCGACGCTGTTCCGACATGACGGTTTTCCAACCTCGCAGCGGCAGGATGTTCAGTTACCAACTATAGTGTGCTGGCAACCCGGATTAGAAACGAGGCGCGTGGCCGTTGAAGCAGCGACAGCAACAGATTGTGGCCCCGGTGCGGCGTCGCGGGTTCGTCACCATCGAGCTGTTGGCGCAGCGTATCGACAAGACACCACAAACAATCAGGCGGGATATCAACCAGCTTTGCGGCCAGGCGTTGCCGGCACACCATCATGGTGGCGCCGGTTCGCCCTGGAGCGTCGAAAATGCACGCTGTGACTTGCTGGTAAAGCGAAACCGTGACCTTTGGCAGGGTGCGTTTTCGCGCATCGTTGCCGGACCCCGATAGTCACAATGGAAAATTTCGATCTGGTCGTCGTGGGCGGCGGCGTCAATGGTACCGGTATTGCGCGCGACGCGGCAGGCCAGGGGCTGTCGGTGTTGCTCTGTGAGCAGAGCGACCTTGGCGGTGCCACTTCCTGGGCCAGCACCAAGCTTATCCATGGTGGTCTTCGCTATCTGGAGTTCTACGAATTCCGCCTGGTCAGGGAGGCCCTGATCGAGCGTGAAGTACTGCTGCGCGCCGCGCCACACATTATCCGGCCGTTGCGCTTCGTGCTGCCGCATTTGCCCGGGCTGCGGCCGGCCTGGATGATTCGTGCGGGGTTGCTGCTCTACGATCACCTCGGTGGTCGCCAACTGCTGCCGGGCTCCAACGGCATCGCGTTGCGCCAACACGTTGCCGGTACGGCGCTGAAGCCGGGCCTGACCAAGGCCTTCGAATATTCGGATTGTCGTGTCGACGACAGCCGGCTGGTCGTGCTCAATGCGCTGGATGCAGCCGAGCGCGGTGCCCGCATCCTAACCCGCACAGCTTGCGTGTCTGCTCATCGGACTGCGCAGGGCTGGCGGGTGAGGATGCGCGAGAACGACGGCGGCAACACCGAAGTGAGTGCCAGGGCGCTGGTAAATGCCGGTGGGCCGTGGGTGTCGAGCGTACAGCATGAAGTGATTGCCGGTGCCGAACCTGCGCCGCTCAAGCTGGTCAAGGGCAGCCACATCGTGGTGCCGCGTATGTTCGACCACCAATATGCCTATATCTTCCAGAATCCGGACCGGCGGATCGTGTTCGCGATTCCCTATGGTGGCGACTTCACCTTGGTCGGGACCACGGAGGTCGAGTATTCCGGCGATCCCGCCGACGCGCGCATCGAGGCGGACGAAATTGACTATCTTTGTAACTCCATGAATCGCTATTTTGCGACCGCCATCACTCCGCAGGACGTGGCCTGGCAGTTTGCCGGCGTACGCCCGCTCTACGACGATCCAGAAGCACCGGCAACCACGGCAACCCGTGATTATGCTCTCGATCTGGAAGTTGGGGATGGCGAGGCGCCACTGATGACGATACTGGGTGGCAAGCTCACCACCTATCGCAAGCTGGCCGAGCATGCTCTGCAGAAATTGTTGCCAACGCTGGGCTTGCGGTACCGGGCCTGGACTCACCATGCTCATTTGCCCGGTGGCGACATCGAGGATGCCGACTTCGACGCATTTTGTGCGACCCTCCGGGATGACCGACCCTGGCTTCCCGACGACCTTGCGCGGCGCTACGCGCATGCATACGGAACCCGGGTCTATGGATTACTGGGTGATGCCAGCGGTGTGGCCGGTCTGGGCGAGGACTTTGGCGATGGACTGTACAGCAGCGAGGTCGACTATCTGGTCAACCACGAATGGGCCCGCAGCGCTGAGGACATACTCTGGCGACGCAGCAAGCTGGGCTTGACGTTTGCCCAGAACAGGCAGCACCGGCTGCGCGAATATCTGGGCGACCATGGTGACGGGTCCGCGCTGAGGAGGCGCCCGGGAGCATGACGCTGGTCCTCGAACAGGTCAGCCGCCGGGTGGGTGGCGAGACCCACATCTACCCGCTGGATCTGGAACTGCAGCCGGGTTCCATCAACGTGTTGCTGGGCCGCACGGTCGCCGGCAAGACCACCTTGATGCGGTTGATGGCCGGTCTCGACCGCCCCAGCAAGGGACGCGTGCTGGTGGATGGTCAGGATGTCACCGGTGTTTCGGTGCGCCGCCGTGATGTGGCCATGGTCTATCAACAGTTCATCAACTACCCGGCGTTCAGCGTCTACGACAATATCGCCTCCCCACTGCGCCGGGCCGGTGTTGCCAAGGGGGAAATCGACCGCCGGGTTGGTGCCATCGCGGAGATGTTGCACATCGAATCCCTGTTGCAGCGTCTGCCACTGGAACTGAGCGGTGGCCAGCAGCAGCGCACCGCGCTGGCAAGGGCGCTGGTCAAGGAGTCGTCACTACTGTTGCTCGACGAGCCGTTGGTCAATCTTGACTATAAGCTGCGCGAGGAATTACGACGTGAACTGCGTGCCATCTTCGAAAACCGCAACTCGATCGTCGTCTATGCCACCACCGAGCCCATGGAAGCGCTGATGATGGGCGGCAACGTCCTGGTCGTGGACGTCGGACGCATCGTGCAGGCCGGCCCCACCATAGACGTCTACAATGTTCCTGCCAACGAGCGCGTGGGGGAGGTGTTCAGTGATCCGCCCATCAATCTGATCGATGGCCAGGTGGTGGACGGCGCGGTGGTCATTGGTGGGGATGTGCGTGCGCCCGTCAGCCATCATATGGCGGGTATCGCCGACGGGCGCTATCGTTTCGGGGTGCGGGCCGCTCATTTGTTCGTCACCCGTCAGCATGTCGATGATGTGGAAATCGACGGTACCGTCGAGCTTGCGGAGATCAGTGGCTCGGAAACCTTTGTCCACTTCCGCCATCGTGACTGGGTCTGGGTGGTTCAGGAGGAAGGCGTGCACGAGTTCGAATTGGGGGCCCCGATGAAAGCTTTTATGGACCCGCGCCACCTGTTCGTATTTGATACGCAGGGTACCTTGGTGGCGGCACCCCAGCGCCGCACCGGTAGCGCCGTGGCTGATACCACGCAGGGAGTCGGTTGATGGCCAGGATCGAATTGCAGGACTTGGCTCATGCTTACGGCAGCGCACCAGCAAGCGACAGCGACTATGCGCTGAGGCCGCTGGATCTGACCTGGCAGGATGGTGGTGCTTATGCGCTGCTGGGCCCCTCGGGCTGTGGCAAGACTACCTTGCTCAATATCATTTCCGGACTCATCAGCCCGACCCGGGGACGGGTACTGTTCGATGGCCGCGATGTCACTACGCTGCCGACCGAGCGGCGCAACATTGCCCAGGTGTTTCAGTTTCCGGTGATCTACGACACCATGACGGTGTACCAGAACCTCGCATTTCCACTACGAAACCGCGGCGTCGACACGGCCACGGTGCGTACCCGCGTGACCGAGGTGGCGGAGATGCTGGATCTGGTTGGCGATCTGGGCAAGCGTGCTCAGAGCCTGTCCGCCGATGCCAAACAGAAGATCTCCCTGGGACGGGGGCTGGTGCGCTCGGATGTGGCGGCTATCCTTTTCGACGAACCGCTGACCGTCATCGACCCGCACGTGAAGTGGCAGTTGCGGCGCAAGCTCAAAGAGATCCACGAGCGCTACGAATTGACTCTGATTTATGTTACCCACGACCAGAACGAGGCATTGACCTTTGCCGAGCGGGTGGTGGTGATGCATGAAGGGCAGGTACTGCAGACGGGTACACCGCAGGAATTGTTCGAAGCGCCCAGCCATCGGTTCGTGGGCTACTTCATAGGCAGTCCGGGAATGAACTTCCTGCCTTGCACCATCGACGGAGACGCCGCGGTGATCGGTCGCCAGCGCCTGCCGCTGAGTGAGCAACTGCTCCGCGGCACACAGGCTGCCGAAGATCTGGAAATCGGAGTGCGGCCGGAATTCGTGCGTTTGGCCGAAGGTTCGGACAGCGTCCTGCAGGCGCAGGTGCGTGATGTTGCTGATCTTGGCAATTTCAAGATTGTGACCTGTGTTATGGACGACCTCGAGCTCAAGGTCAAAGTGCCTGAGGATCAAGCCGTACCGGCCGAACGTTGCGGTTTGCAATTCGATCCGCGTATGACCCGTCTTTACAGTGCGGGACGTTTGCTGGCATGAGCGCCCGGGCGGTCGGGAGGTGGTGCCGGTGAACAAGTGGGAGAACAACCGCGCCTGGTGGCTGGTGCTACCGGTATTTCTGATTGTGGCACTGTCGGCGATCATTCCCCTGATGACCGTGGTCAACTACTCTGTGCAGGACATCTTTGGTCCGGGGCATAGGGTGTTCGTCGGCACCGAGTGGTTCAGGGAGGCGCTGAACGACCATCGTTTGCGTGACGCCTTGTGGCGGCAACTGCTGTTTTCGGGCATGGTGCTGCTGATCGAGATTCCGTTGGGCGTGCTGGTGGCGCTGACCATGCCAAAGCGTGGCTGGGGAGTGTCGGTTACGCTGGTGCTGGTGGCGTTGCCGCTGTTGATCCCCTGGAACGTGATCGGCACCATCTGGATTATTTTTACCCGCCCCGACATCGGCTTGCTGGGTGCCGCGATCGCTGCCACGAACATTCCGTTCGATCACACCTCCTCGCCGCTGGATGCCTGGATCACCGTGATGTTGATGGAGGTCTGGCACTGGACGCCGCTGGTGGTGCTACTGGCCTATGCGGGTCTGCGGGCGATCCCGGATGTCTATTTTCAGGCGGCCCGCATCGACGGCGCCTCGGCCTGGGCCACTTTTCGCTATATCCAGTTGCCGAAAATGCGCGGCGTGCTGACCATCGCCGTGCTGCTACGCTTTATGGACAGCTTTCTGATCTATGCCGAGCCGTTCGTGTTGACGGGTGGGGGGCCCGGCAACTCGACCACTTTTTTGTCCATCTATCTGGTCAAGCTGGCGGTTGGCCAGTTCGATTTGGGCCCGGCAGCCGCCTTCTCCCTCATCTATTTTCTGATCGTGCTGCTGTTTAGTTGGTTGTTCTACCAGGCGTTGCTCAATGTCGGTACCGGAGACAGGCAATGAGGTTGCAAAAGCGAACTGTCGGTCTGGTCGTATACATCGTCCTGCTGATGCTGCCCATCTACTGGATGTTGAACATGTCGTTGCGCACCAATGCCGATATCCTCGGCGAGTTCGCGTTCTATCCAAGCGATCCTACCTTTGTCAACTATCTGAAAATCTTCTCCGACAAGTCCTGGTATATGGGATACGTCAATTCGATCATCTACGTGAGCATGAACATGGTGTTGTCGCTGCTGGTGGCATTGCCGGCTGCATACGCGTTCTCGCGTTACCGGTTTATCGGTGACAAGCACATGTTCTTCTGGCTGTTGACCAATCGCATGGCGCCGCCGGCGGTGTTTCTGCTGCCGTTCTTTCAACTCTATTCCACCTTCGGCCTGATCGACACCCATCTCGCGGTGGCTATGGCCCACGCCCTGTTCAACGTGCCCCTGGCGGTGTGGATTCTGGAAGGCTTCATGTCCGGAGTTCCACGCGAGATCGACGAGATGGCCTATATCGACGGCTACAGTTTCCCGCGTTTCTTCCTGACAGTCTTTGTACCATTGATACGCACCGGGATCGGCGTGACGGCGTTTTTCTGCTTCATGTTTTCATGGGTTGAGCTGCTGTTGGCGCGCACCCTGACCACCACCGAGGCCAAACCCATCGCTGCGGTGATGACCCGCACAGTGAGCGCCACCGGGCTTGATTGGGGGCTGCTGGCCGCTGCTGGCGTGCTCACGATTCTGCCCGGCGCGCTGGTAATCTGGTTTGTGCGCAATCACATGGCCAAGGGCTTTGCTCTGGGCCGGGTGTGAGGAGACGGACAGATGACTCTGGAGTGGATGGCCTGGACACTACCGACCGCGCTTTTCTTTGTCACGGTGGTGGTCATGCTGGTGGCCATGACGATCTGGGAACTGACTTCTCCCTGTGTGGAGCGGCGCGGATTACTGCCGATTTCAACCACCCGGGGTGACCGCTTGTTCATCGGTCTGCTGGGCAGCGCCTATATTCACCTGGCCTGGGTCGGCTTCACCGATTTGAATCTGTGGATTGCCTCTGGCATCAGCGTGTTGTGGATGATTCTGCTGATGCGGTGGGGCTAACACCGGTTACCGTAGCTATATCGACAACACACGGCGGAAACAGGCCTTCCCGCCGTGACTCGGGGCCGGGCAACCGGTTCACCACAATTGAAGGCCGGACGGAGGATATGTGATGGATAGGGTAAAACGAATGCGATTGCAACGAACGCTGCTGAGCGTTTCGGTGGCGCTTGCGCTGGGCCTGATCGCGGGTCCGGCGGCTGCGGACAAGGCGGCGGCGGAAAAATGGGTGAATGACGAGTTCCAGCCTTCCACGCTCTCCAAGGAAGAGCAGATGAAGGAGATGGAGTGGTTCATCAAGGCCGCCGAACCCTTCAAGGGTATGGAGATCAAAGTGGTCTCCGAGACCATTCCCACCCATGACTATGAGTCCAAGGTGCTGACCAAGGCCTTTGCCGAGATTACCGGGATCAAGGTCACCCACGACCTGATTCAGGAAGGCGACGTGATCGAGAAACTGCAGACTCAGATGCAGTCGGGTGAGAACATCTTCGACGCCTACATCAACGATTCCGATCTGATCGGCACTCACTATCGTTACGGTCTGGTCACCAATCTGACCGACTGGATGGCGGGCGACGGCAAGGATGTGACACTGCCGACCCTGGATGTCGAAGACTTCATCGGTCGTGAGTTCACCACCGCGCCCGATGGCAAACTCTATCAACTGCCCGACCAGCAGTTCGCCAACCTGTACTGGTTTCGCTACGACTGGTTCCAGCGCGAAGACTTCAAGAAACAGTTCAAGGACATCTATGGCTACGAGCTGGGTGTACCGGTCAACTGGTCTGCCTACGAGGACATCGCCGAGTTCTTCAGCGAAACCATTGCTGAGATCGACGGCAAGGCGATCTACGGGCACATGGATTACGGCAAGAAGGCCCCTGACCTGGGCTGGCGTTTTACCGACGCCTGGCTGTCGATGGCCGGCGCCGGTGACAAGGGGCTGCCCAACGGCAAGCCGGTCGATGAGTGGGGCATCCGGGTCGATGGTTGTCGTCCGGTCGGCGCCAGCGTCAGCCGTGGTGGTGCGACCAACGGTCCGGCGGCCAAGTATTCGCTGCGCAAGTACATGGAGTGGCTGCGCAAGTATGCGCCACCGGGAGCCCTGGGGATGGACTTCTACCAGTCGCTGCCCAGTCTTTCGAAAGGCAATGTGGCTCAGCAGATTTTCTGGTACACAGCCTTTACCGCGGCCATGGTGGCGCCGCAGAGCGAGGGCAACCATACCGTCGACGCCGACGGCAACCCGTTGTGGAGAATGGCGCCCTCACCGCATGGCCCCTACTGGGAGGAAGGCATGAAACTGGGGTATCAGGACGCCGGTTCCTGGACCCTGTTGAAGTCCACTCCGCTGGAACGGCGCAAAGCCGCCTGGTTGTTCGCGCAGTTCACGGTTTCCAAGACCGTGTCTTTGAAAAAGTCCCATGTCGGGTTGACCATCATCCGTGACAGTGACATCAACGACCCGTCGTTTACCGAGCGGGCACCCAAGCTGGGCGGTCTGGTGGAGTTTTATCGCAGCCCCGCGCGGGTGATGTGGACACCCAGTGGTACCAATGTGCCGGACTATCCGAAACTGGCGCAGCTGTGGTGGCAGAATATCGGTGAGGCCGTTGCCGGTGAGGTCACCGTGAGTACTGCCATGGATAACCTTGCCGCCGAACAGGACAAGGTAATGGCGCGCATCGAGCGTTCTGGTGCCCAGGGTGAGTGTGGTCCCAAGCTCAACCCCGAAGTGGATCCCGAAGAGTGGCTCAGCAAGCCGGGTGCTCCCAAGGCGAAACTGGACAACGAAAAGCCTCAGGGTGAAACAGTGGACTACGACAAGCTG
>CBDVAK010000138.1:0-8888 GCA_965371945.1 uncultured Candidatus Competibacteraceae bacterium | reverse complement strand
GCCTGAACCTGCCGAACATGAGCTACGCGCCGGAGCGTCGGGTCGAAGTCTATGCCCACGCCATCCGCGGTCTGACCGAACTGGAGCTGAGCCCGGAAAAGCAGCTCAAGTATCTGGACTTCGTCGACATATACGCCGGGCTCGATGATAATGAGCGAGCGAGGTACCAACGGGACTATTCGCAAGAGGCAGAAGCCATGGCCAGTTTTGCCGAGCGTTTTAGGAAAGAAGGCATGCAGCAGGGCATGCAGCAGGGCATGCAGCAGGGCGAAGCTCAGATGCTTCTCCGTCTGGTACGGCGTAAGTTCGGTGAGCTGCCGGAACAGGCGCGCCGTCGCATCGAGACCGCGGATGCCGAAACGCTTCTGGAATGGTCGGAACGGATCCTCACCGCATCGACGCTTGACGAAGTCATCCACTAGGTGGCGTTGCTGAACGGCAGCTAGGTGCTGATGGATTAAAAAGGGGACGCAACCGAATGGCACAGGCTTAAGCCGCTTGCGCCTTAAGTCAGCGCCATTCCCACCTGCCCCCTCTATCTCTCTCAAAGGCGACGAGCGAGCGTTCACGCCTTTGGTTCGGCTTGCGCTGATGGCTTCTCTCGTTCCAGTTCGTCCACCCGCTTTTCCAGTTTGATGAGAATCTCCCGGCTTCGTTTCAAAACAGCGGCCTGCACATCGAATTCCTCCCGCGTGACCAGGTTCATGCGTGCAAAGGCACCCTGCAGTACCGACCGGAAATTGCTTTCCACATCCTGCTGCAGTTGACGTAGTGGACCCGGCACGGCGTCAGCCAGCCGGTGTGCCAGATCATCGAGGACCTTGGGGTCCATGGCCATCGTTACTGTTCCTCATGATGTTTTGTCGCAGTTGCCGCAGTGTATCGCAGCGTGCAGGGATTGTATCGCGACCAAATGCACCAACACGGTGCGCGCACCAAAATGATGCATTGCGGTGGTGCGGCTAATCCTTCCGGCTGCTTGGGGAGATCTCATAAGACTCTGATTCTTAACTTAAACGCCGACGTGGCACAGCTTCTGCTGATGGTCGGTCAGCCGCAATCTGCAGGTAGGTCCGGACGACGCCCGTGATCCACGATGCAACAGGAGGTTGTCGTGAAACCGCAATCGTCAAGCCGTTCAAGCTCGATGACGTACGCGAGGCGCTCTGACCCCGGTTCGGATTGACACACTGGTGACTTGAGAAGAGGTGTAACGTGGACGCAATCAAGGAATTGAGCTACGCGCTCGATACTTTCTACTTTTTGGTGTCGGGTGCCCTGGTGATGTGGATGGCGGCCGGTTTCGCCATGCTGGAAGCGGGTCTGGTCAGGGCCAAGAACACCAGCGAGATCCTGACCAAGAATGTCGCGCTGTTCGCGGTGGCTTGCATCATGTACTTGTTGGTGGGCTACAACATCATGTACCCCGCCGAGGCGGTCAACGCCTACTGGCCGGGTATCTCTTTCCTGCTGGGTGCCGACAATACTGTCGAGGCCGTGCTGGCGGGCGGTGATGATGCGCCCTATTACTCCACCATGTCGGATTTCTTCTTCCAGGTGGTATTCGTGGCCACGGCGATGTCGATCGTCTCCGGTGCGGTGGCTGAGCGCATGAAGCTGTGGTCGTTTCTGGTTTTTGCGGTGTTTCTTACCGGTTTCATCTATCCCCTGCAGGGCTATTGGAAGTGGGGTGGTGGTTTTCTCAATGATCTGGGATTTCTGGATTTCGCCGGGTCCGGTGTTGTCCATCTGACCGGCGCCACTGCTGCGCTTGCCGGCGTGCTGCTGCTGGGCGCGCGCAAAGGCAAATATGGCAAGAACGGCGTGGTTCACCCGATTCCGGGCGCCAATCTGCCGCTGGCGACTCTGGGTACCTTTATCCTCTGGCTGGGTTGGTTCGGTTTCAACGGTGGTTCGGAACTGAAGCTCTCCGACGTTGGTGAGGCCAACGCGGTGGCACAGGTGTTCGTCAACACCAACATGGCTGCCGCGGGTGGTGTGGTGGCTGCACTGATCACCGCCAGGCTGCTGTTTGGCAAGGCCGATCTGACCATGGTTCTCAACGGGGCTCTGGCCGGACTGGTTGCCATAACGGCGGAACCTTTGACACCCACGCCTGGAGTCGCGACCCTGATTGGAGCGGTTGGTGGCGTGCTGGTGGTGCTTGCGATCGTCGGCTTGGACAAGCTCCGGATCGACGACCCGGTCGGCGCCATTTCCGTGCATGGCGTGGTAGGAATATGGGGCCTGCTGGCGGTGCTGTTGACCAATGAGGAGGCCACGCTGTCTGCTCAGCTTATCGGTTTGGGGGTCATCTTCGGTTTCGTGTTCGTTGCCAGCCTGCTGGTCTGGTCGCTGGTGCGGCTGATCATGGGCATACGGGTCAGCGAAGAGGAAGAATACGAGGGTGTCGACCTCTCGGAGTGCGGGGTGGAAGCCTACCCCGAGTTCACCGCGGCCAAGGTCTGAGGACCGCAGGGAGCCGGCGACGGGTGCCACATGGCACCCGTCGGTCTTTACGCAACGTATCGCCGGGCAGTTGGGTTATAGTCACGCAATCACTGATCTGATTCAGTTTTCGGAGCAAGCATGAAGCTGGTAACCGCGATCATCAAACCATTCAAACTCGACGACGTGCGCGAGGCGTTGTCCGAAATCGGCGTCCAGGGGATTACCGTGTCCGAAGTCAAGGGGTTCGGGCGTCAGAAGGGCCACACCGAGCTTTACCGAGGCGCCGAGTACGTGGTCGACTTCCTGCCCAAGGTCAAGTTGGAGATCGGGATCGACGAGGATATGCTCGACCGGGTCATCGAAGCCGTGCAGAACTCTGCCAGTACCGGCAAGATCGGTGATGGCAAGATTTTCGTCACCGACCTCGAGCAGGCGATCCGTATCCGCACAGGCGAGAGCGGAACCGAGGCACTCTGAAAGCACTGCGGTGCCCGTCCCGCTGCTACGGGCCCGGCAACTGCGTATTCGTGGCGGCCCACCGCTCGATCTGACCCTCGCCAGTGGCGAGATTCTGGTTGTGCAGGGCCCGTCAGGCTGCGGCAAGTCGTTATTATTGAGGGCGCTATGCGACCTCGATCCGCACGATGGCGAGCTTTTTCTGGACGCTACCGAAAGTACTCGCTACAGCCCGCCCCGCTGGCGTTCCAGGGTCATGTACCTGCCTTCGGAAAGTGCATGGTGGGCGGATACCGTGGGTGAGCACCTGCCGGCCGATGCCGGCCACTGGTTGCGGCTGCTCGGCTTCGAAACCGAGGTAACGGATTGGCAGGTGCATCGATTGTCGAGCGGAGAGCGTCAACGCCTGGCGCTGGCAAGGGCTCTGTGTCTGGAGCCCAGGATCCTGGTTCTGGACGAGCCTACCGCCAATCTGGATCGTGACAATGCCGACCAGGTAGAGCGAATGCTGCGGGACTGGGTCGGCATCGAGCAGCGCGCGATCGTAATGGTCACTCACGATGCAGCCCAGGCGGATCGGATGGCCGATCAGACCCTGCGTTGCGGGGCCGGTTCGGACTGGCGCGGGGCCGGCCCGTGAGCCTGATCGACCTGGGGCCGTTGCAGCTTGGCCTGGCCGCGTTGCTGGTGGTACTGGTGGCGGTGCTGTCGTGGTGGTTGCAACTGGGCGTGGCGCGCGCGGCACTGGTGGCCGGAGCCCGTACCGCGATTCAGTTGCTGCTGGTTGGCTTGGTCCTCAACGCTTTGTTTGCCAGCACCTCGTTAGGCTGGGTGGCGGTAATGGCGCTGGTGATGCTGCTGGTGGCCGGCCGCGAAGTCAGGGCCCGCCAGCGCAGACCGTTCCGGGGTCCGTGGGGCTATGGCGTAGGCGCGACAGCCATGTTCGTGTCTTCGTTTTCCATCACCGTGCTGGCGTTGCTGGTGGTGATTCGACCCGACCCATGGTTTACACCGCAGTATGCCATCCCGCTGCTGGGCATGATGCTCGGCAATACCATGACCGGGGTCGCGCTGGCCCTGGAGCGCCTGACCCAGGCTGCCTGGGACAAGCGACAGATCATCGAGGCGCGGCTGTGCCTAGGCCAGGACGCCCATGACGCGGTTTCAGATATCCGTCGTGATGCTGCCCGTGCCGGTATGATCCCGATCATCAATGCCATGTCCAGTGCCGGGCTGGTGAGTTTGCCTGGCATGATGACCGGTCAGATCCTGGCCGGCGCACCACCTGCGCAAGCCGTCAGATACCAGATCCTGATCATGTTCCTGATCGCCGGCAGCGTTGGTGTGGGAGCGGTTGGTGCCATCTGGCTGGGGAGCCGGCGACTGTTCGATGAACGCCAGCGCCTCAGGCTGGATCGTCTGCGCTCATCGTCTTGAGCTCCGGCTCCCGGGGCCTGACTGCGTAGATATGCACGGGTTGTTGGCGGCCGCGGATGGGGATTTCGCCCGTGTGTTCGAACAAGAACCGTTCGCCGCAGCGTTTGCGGGTGGACTCCGCGACCAGCAATCGGGTGCCCCATCGTTTGTTGAGTTCCTCGATGCGGGCGGCCACATTGACGGCGTCGCCATGTATGGTGTAGGTGAGCCGCCCGGTGGAACCCACCACCCCGCCGACCACGACTCCGGTGTTGAGCCCGATGCGGGTATTGAGCACATAGCCATCGCCGAAACGGCGGCCTTCGAGGCGATGCTGGATTTCCAGGGCCGCCTCAATGGCACCACAGGCGTGTTCGGGGTTGGCTACCGGCAGGTTGAAACTCGCCACCACCGCATCGCCCTGATACTGAGTGATGATGCCACCGTGGCGCTCGATCGGCTCGCTGATCAGCTCGAAGTACTCGTTGAGCAATTTCACCAGGGTTTCTGGGGCCATCTTTTCGGCGATGGTACTGTAGCCTTCGATATCGGAAAACAAAATGGTGGTCTCGCGGGTTTCGGCCGGCGGCCGCCCACCGTCCTTGAGCAATTCCTCGACTACGGTACGTGGCACGTAGCGACCGAAGACGCTGAGGATCATTTCGCGCTCCTTCAGTCCTTGAATCATGTCATTGAATGCCAGCGAAGCCTGGTCGAGTTCGCGGACGTGGCTGCGCGGCAGCGGTGGCACCTGGTCCGGTCCAAGTTCACGCAACTTGGTCGCGGCATCGGCCAGCCGCGTCACCGGCCTGCTGATGCGCCGGCCGAGGGCGATCGAGGCCACGATCGCCACCACCAGAACCAGCAGTCCGGCAACCGCCGCCTGCAGAAGTCGGGCGAATTCAGCCCGGACGTCTTCAGCGGCGAAATAGCTGCCCACGATCCAAGGTACCGGCCCGAATCCGTCCAGCCTGCGAAACACGGCTACATAGCGGCCTTGGTCACTGTTCACGAAGCGGGCCTCGAAACCGGGTCCGGGGTTGGCGCCGGGCTCGGACAGATCGGGATCCCAGAGTCTGCTTAGTACCGGATCGCCGAACTCGGTGAGCTTGGGTAAGGGCTCATACTCGCTACCGACGCTGGTCAACGGCTGTTTGCGGGAAAAGGCCACCACCTGGTCCGGACCGGAAAGTATGAAAGCCGCGTTGCCGAGTCGGCCGCTGCGTACCAGTTGCCCCAGGTAAGTGGACAAATCCCCGATCGTCACCGCAGCGACGAACAGCCCGCGCGGTTCGTCGTTTACCAGCACCGGGGTACGCACATTGATCAGCGCCTGTTCACGCCCGGGCGGACGGATCGGCGAGCCCCAGTAGGAGTCGGTGTTGTGGCGCATACTGGCCAGCGCCAGCTCAATCTCTTGGTCGGGGTACCAACTGCCGCTTTGGGTTCGCGGCACGCTACCGCTGCGGTCCACGACCACCATGTGGTGGTCGTTGTCGAAATATGCGATCGAGTCCACCTGCGGCGCGGCGCCGCCGGCGCCGGTCATGATTTCAGCGAGCTGTTCGCGGTCGTCGGGATCGAGCACGCCGGCCGCTACCAAAGCGGCCAGCGATTCGGTCAGTTCGCGTGCCGGCAGCAGGTGCTGGCGGACCAGTTCGGTGAGCGATTGTACGGTCAGGGTGGCCGTATTGCGGACCAGGGTTTGCGTGTTGCGAAGACCACTGACCACGCCCAGCGCCAGCACCAGCCCCACGGCAATCAGAATCAGCATGCCGAAGCCACCCCCCAGGATCCCGGTGACGGACAACCTGATACGACGGTGTGGCAGAAATTTCAGAGTTGCGTCCCCGCTTGCGGATCGCGATGGGCGTTCAGATGAAGACTACTGCATTCCCGAGGCTGATGCTGCCAGCTTGTGCCGAGAACCAACCAATAGCGGGTCGAGGCGCCCGTGCCTTGGGCGCATCAGAGGTGTCGTTTCCCTTCTTCCCACGGGTTGATGACAGGCACGCGGGTAGCGACAAAGGGTGCGGTATCTCGCGTCGCCACGGTGAACCCGTGTACGGCTGCGATCGCTGCGATCTGACCGTCCGCCACGGCGATGAGACGGCCCCCGGCCCGGGCGTGGCTGACCAGAGGCGCGTAGGCTATCGCAGCCTGCTGGTCGAACGTCAGGACGCGCGATTCGAACAGCCTCGTCAGCAGTTCGCTCAATGCGCCATCAAGCCCCTCTTTGCGCTTGCCAGCCGGCAGCATTTCAACGCCGACCAGCAGCTCCGACAGGCTCGTCGCGGTCAGATACAGCGTTTCGGCCGTCTGGCGATCAAGCCAGGCCTGTACGGCAGGGTCACCGTTGGATTTCATCGGTTCCGAGACGACATTGGTATCCAGGATGATCACTCGAACAGTGCCGGGTCGGTCGGTGTCTGATCGCGGGTAACGTCAACTTCGACGCCTCCGAAGCGATTCCCGAGAGCGGCGAGTTCCGATCCGATCTTGACGCGCGTCCCGGGACGTACCGCCTGTTCAAGGATATCCCGGATCTCAGCCTCGGTGCTGCGACCATGCTGCGCAGCGCGCAGTTTGAGTGCGCGATGAGTTTCTTCAGGCAACTTGCGAACAGTGACGGCAGGCATTTGACTTCATCTCCTTGCAGATGAAGTCAATGATAGCATTCTACCTGATATGCTATCGAACGTTCTCCGGCGTAGCCGTCGAAGTAGCTTTGGGGAATATCGGTGTGCGGTGTGTTGCGGTGGTAAAACAGTAACTTGGAACAAAACCGCCAGGGAGTGGGGATTCCCTGGCGGCTATGTTCTCAGGCTTTCCAAAATGGCTTGCTGGCTTCGCGCTCGGCCTCCACTCGACTCAAACCTATGTCGGCCAACATACGCTGGTCGAGTTGCCGAAGCTGATGGCGATCGACTGAGCGCCGGTACATGGTGCTGACAGTCTCGGCCACCTTGTGGGCCAGCTGGCTGGCGCCCCCCGTAGTCAGGCTGCCACTGTGGGCAACGTGGTTGTAGCTCATTATTGCATCCCTCTGTTAGGCTAGATGAATTCATGCTGCGCCACAATATTGGTGCGCTGCGACATAGTGAGTAAGTTATTCTTGTTGCAGAGCTACCACAAGCGATATTGCTTCATATGTCATATGAGAAATACTAATCTATAGGTTGATGATGTCTGCCCGCCTGCCACCGTTGAATGCTTTGCGTACCTTTGAAGCCGCGGCGCGGCTGCTCAGTTTTACCCGTGCCGCCGAGGAGTTGCATGTCACCCAGGCGGCCGTCAGCCACCAGATACGTGCGCTCGAGGAACGTTTCGGAATCAAGTTGTTTCATCGTGGCGGCGCCGGGCTGCGCCTGACCGAGGAGGGGCAGGCGTATCTGCCGCCGTTGCGCAAGGCCTTCGGAATCTTGACCTCCGCCACCGAACAACTGCTGGATCGTGGCCAGCAGGGTATCCTGACTGTGACTATGCTGCCGTCATTCGCGGTGCGTTGGCTGGTGCCGCGGCTGGGTCTGTTCAGCGCCGCCTATCCAGAGATCGATGTGCGCGTCGCGCCCTCGCTGCAACAGGTTGATTTCGAACTCGAAGACGTCGATATGGGTATCCGCTACGGGCGTGGCACCAACCCGGGTTTGCGTTCGGTTCGGCTGATGAGCGAGCACATTTTCCCGGTTTGCAGCCCGCATTTGCTGCGCGGTCGCAAAGCGTTGAAATCACCCGCCGACCTGGGCAATTACACCCTGTTGCATGACGAAGGTCACGATGACTGGCGCAACTGGCTGATGGCAGCCGGGGTGGATGGTGTGGTCTGGGATCGTGGGCCCATCTTCCTGGATGCCAGCATGCTGATACAGGCTGCCGTGGCAGGGCAGGGCGTGGCCCTGGGCCGAGGCGTGCTGGCACGCGACGAGCTGCTGGCCGGTCGTCTGGTACAGCCCTTCGCGCTCAAGTTGCCCACCGAATACGCATATTATGTGGTGTGTCCAGAGGCTGATTTCGGCCGACCCAAAGTCAAGGCCTTTCGAGAATGGCTGCTGGAGCAGGTGGAGATGGATGAGCAAGCGGGTGATTCGGGTGTGTTGCCCGATCTGCTGGGTGCGCCATGGAATCAGGGTCCGGCGCGTTGACTGGTCAAAGTTCCGCCGCCGGCGCATCATCTGAGTGGCCGCGGGGCGTACAGCACGGGAGGCAGATCAATGAGCAGGTGGGTACTCATGGTGGGATTGCTGTTGATGGCCAACGCGGCTGTTGGCGGTGAGGTGGACGTGGTTGACGTGCAGATTCGAGCCGGTGGAGAGGGCGTGTACAGTTTCGACGTAACCCTGCGGCACGCGGACACAGGCTGGGACCACTATGCCGATCGCTGGGAGGTGCTGGCACCCGATGGCACGGTGTTGGGTACACGGGTGCTGGCTCATCCGCATGTCGACGAACAACCATTCACGCGTAGTTTGTCGGGCGTGCGGATCGATGAGGGTATCGACATCGTGACCATACGTGGCCACGACTCGGTGCACGAATACGGCGGCGGTGAGATGCAGGTGCCGGTA
>CBDVAK010000137.1:0-8978 GCA_965371945.1 uncultured Candidatus Competibacteraceae bacterium | reverse complement strand
GGCGTCAAGCCGTAGCGGTTTTCAAGTGTGCCTGCCCGTTTCAGCCCGCATTTCTCACCAGATGCACGCGCACTGGTTAGAAATGCGGGCTAGAACCGAAACGCAGCCTGGACCGCGAACATGTTCCAGTTACGCTTCAGATCGGAACGCTGGGCAGGATTTGCAAGCGGGCTGAGGCCGGGATTGTCGACCGCTGACAACCAGCCGGTGCCATGGATGCGGTGGTATTCGACACGCAGCATGAACTGGGAGGTCACGTCCCAGCGTAGCCCCGCGGTCCAGTCCTGTGCATAACGGCTGTGCGCGGGTAGCCCGGTAGCCCCCTGCCAGCGCTTGCCGGAACGGTCGTCAAGATCCCAAACCAGGGTGTCATAACGCACCATCGCTTCCCACTTGGGTGTGATTCGGTATGTACCCTGCAGGTACCAGCTCTCGCCGGTGGAATCCGAGTCGGGCAGCGACGGACCAAAATCATCGAACTTGACGCGGCGACGCGCATACTCGCTGGTCAGGCTCCAGCGTTCCGCGTTGTACTGGGCGGAAAGCACCACCGGGGTGAACTGAAAGGTGCCCGCGCGGTGGTCGAAGAAAGGGGACCCGGGATTGTACTTGCCATTGAAGACCCCACCACTAACCGCCAGACGCAGTTCACCGCCATTTCTCTCATACAGCAGCCGCCCAACCCCGGAGGTCTCGCCGTCCATCTTGCCCGGCAGCACGCCAGCGGTGAAGAATTGCTGGAAACCAGGATCGTCGGTGCGCGGTCGGACCACTCCGACCTGCAGTTGCAGATCCCCCCATTCGGCACGATTCTCGCCGTACAGGTGGACACCGTCGGCCGACAACGAAAGGTTGCGGTTGATGTCGAAATAGACCCCCTGGGGTAGAAAGATGCTGGGCCGGGTATAGGCAACATCCCGGGTCTCATTGTAAAAACCCAGCGGGTTGACGATACGGCCAACGCGAAGTCCCCACAGCTTGTCGGCATCGGACACCAGACTGTAGTCTACGAACCCGTAGTCGAGCCGAACATTGCCGTTGTCGGTTTTGCCGGCCTCCCTCGAAGTCAGTTGCGCGGCGAACAACAGATCGCTGCGGGGGCGCCAGGATCCGTTGAGACCAAGTTCGTAGAAATCCCAACTGCCGTCCTCGCTGGAACCGAAGAAACGATTGGCTGAGGTATTGATGTAGGCCAGCGAACCGAAGCCGTGCACCTGCACCGTATCGGGCAAACCAAGATCCAGCCCGGCCGCGGGTAGCGACAGCAACCCCAGCGCCGCGACGGCGCAGCGACCGAGCCGGCAAGTAGCAAGATCAATGAATCTCAACAACCTGTACCGTGTCATCGAGCATCTCCGTGGGCAGGTAACCGATCCCCCCGGGAGTCGAGGCGACTTTCGCCCTCATCTCCTGAATGGATCCAACCCGATTGGGTGCCTGGCCGATTCCGGAATAGACCAGACGATCCCAGCCTCGTCTCAACTGGTGCGGAAAAATGGAAAGGCGGCGCTTGGCGAACCCAACATGAACGGGTTCGTCATCGGCCAGCACGAACACGCGCACCGGGGTGCCATCAGGCCAGGCTTGCAAGCGCATGCCAAACATCGCCCTCAGCCCGTTGATCGTCAGATCCGGAGCCATGATGCCGGGATTGACGACTATCTGGGGACCGCTGGCAACCTGTTCGGCGACGCCAGCCTGCATAACCAAAAGACTGGTCAACGCGCAGCTGCACAACGCCAGTATTCTTGCGCCTAACAGCAAACGCACCACAGTGCCCGCAAAATGACGATGCCTACTGGCATCGCGGGGCAGTGGTTTGGTACATTCAACCACCAGCGTGGGTCGATCCGGTCGCCTGGGCGATCGCGGCCCCCAGTTCAAAACCGCGCCTGCCACACTTCAACGCGGCCAATCCAACCGCCTGCTGCAAGGCATCGTGCAACGACAGCCCAGCGAGCAATCCGTCGATGGCGCCCGCGTTGAGCGCGTCCCCGGCACCCAGGGTATCGACGACCGGCTCCTCCGTGCTCGCTGCCACGTGAGAGGTGCCGCCATCGCGGTCACGACACCAGGCGCCCTGCGCTCCCCAACCGCACACCAGATCGGCCTCGACACCGCGTTGGCATAGCGCATCGAACAGCGAGGTGGCCGTCGAATGGCCGCCTCGGAGCGCGAACCCCCGCGAGCACAGGATCAAATCCGGGCCCGACAGCAACGCCTCGATCCCTGCTCGTGACTGCTCCAGCTCCAACGAACACGGCACCCGGGCCTGCTCCCGGCAACGCCGTATCAATTCCGCGGTCACCTCGATATTGCGAGCCTCAAAATGCACCCAGTCGAACGTCGCCAGCGGCAGCGCATCACAAGCGCCGAGTTGCAGCTCTGGCAAGGTTCGAAAGTGCACGATCGTGCGGGTCGCCGTCGCTGTGCTGCGTACCACGTAGGAGGTTGGGGTTTCGCCTTTGGGGATCCGCTGCGCCAGCGAACAATCGACGTGATTGCGTCGGAGATCAGCCCGTATGCGCCCGGCGGCGATATCCTCGCCCAACGTTCCCAGCCAATTGCAGTCATGGCCCAGTTCAGCCAGTACCACCGCGGTATTGGCGGCATTGCCACCACGCACGCACGCACGGCTCTGGCAG
Source organism: uncultured Candidatus Competibacteraceae bacterium (assembly GCA_965371945.1). Taxonomy (GTDB): domain Bacteria; phylum Pseudomonadota; class Gammaproteobacteria; order Competibacterales; family JAHEDQ01; genus CBDVAK01. The sequence continues at coordinate 6,333 of CBDVAK010000137.1, read as the reverse complement.
CGCAGCTTGTCGTCCTCCCGGGGATATCGCTCGACATCGAGGACGATGTCCAGGGTCGCGACACCCACCAGCAGGATGCGCGCCACTAGCGACGTCGCACCCAAGGTCCGAAGGCAAATTCAACATCGACCGCAACCGGTGCCCGCATCCCTCAGTCCGCCTCCACTCCGGTGGCAACAGCGGGGCGGGCCCGCCGCGGCAGATCACCCTCCAGCCCCATGGCCTGCCTCATGATCAAATCCTTGGCAGGTTGCAGCGCATTGGTCATCTCCAAGCCCAGATTGCGCGCCAGCCGCAGCGGTTCGAGCCGGGACCCGAACAGGCGCTTGAAGCCTTCCATGACCCCCTGTACCAACAAATTGTGACCCTTGCGCCAGCGCTCGTAGCGACGCAAGGCGGATAGCGCACCAATATCACGCCCTCTGGCAAGGGTATCGAGCAGTACCTCCGCCAACGCCGCTGCATCCTGCAGACCCAGATTGACACCCTGCCCCGCCAACGGGTGGACGGTGTGCGCGGCATCACCGACCAACGCCGCCCGCGCCCGTACGTAGTCACGGGCATGCTGCAATCGCAACGGGAACCCGACGCGGCGCGAGACCAGGCTGATGTTGCCCAGCCGGTGTTCGAAGGATTCCGCCAATTCGGTTTCGAACTCGGCCTCGGGCATCCGCTGCAGCCGATCAGCGTGGGCCGGATCGGTGGACCAGACTATGGAACTGTGAGTGCCTGCCAGAGGCAGGAAGGCCAGCGGGCCCGCTGGCAAAAAACACTGTCTGGCCACTCCCTGGTGGGCAATGCCGGTGGCGACGGTGGCCACCACCGCGGTCTGCTGGTATGCCCAACCGAAGGTGTCTATACCAGCCAGTTTACGTACCCGGGAGCGAGCGCCGTCAGCACCCACCAGCAGACGGGTGCGCAGACACGCGCCGTTGTCCAATTCCACCGCCACCGCGACATCACGCCATTCCGCCCGCACCAAACTGGCAGGCGTGAGCAGGTCGATATTCTCACTTGCGCTGGCGCGCTCGAGGAGACGATATTGAATGACCCGATTTTCCGCAATCCAACCCAGTTCCCGAGCGCCGATATCCGCACAATCGAAACGGATACATCCGCGGCCGGCGCTGTCCCACACCTCCATCCCGCAGAACGCGGTGGCGCCAGACGCCCCAACCTGCCCCCAGACCCCCACCGAGTCCAGTATGTTGCGTGAGGCCTGGCTGATCGCGGAGACACGTATGTCCGGCGTATCGCCGGGGCGCAACTGATCAAGTGTGGTGCGCTCCACCAGGGCAATACGCAATGCGCTATCCGCCAGTGCGCAGGCGAGACAGGCACCGACCATGCCGCCACCGACGATCACCAGGTCATATTGTTGCGGTGCCTCGCTCAGAGCGGAATCCCCCTCGCCAACCGGGGCAGGCGCCCGGCCAAACCCATGGCATTGCGTACCAGCAGGCGCTTCAACGGCGGAACCTGATCGAAGGCCAGCAGCCCCGCGTTGCGCGCCAGCCGCAGTGGCAACAAAGGGTTGCCGAACACGCGTACCAGCAGGTCGGTAAACCCAGCGGTGCGGCCCTGGTCACCACTACGCCAGTCGGCGTAGCGCCGCAGAACCTCATCGCCGCCGACGTCGCCCCGCAATCGGTGGGTATTGCAAACCACCTCGGCGAGTACCGCGACATCACGCAGCCCCAGATTGAAGCCTTGCCCGGCAACCGGGTGCAGAGTCTGCGCCGCATTGCCGATCACCGCGACGCGGGGCCGATAGTGCTCACTCGACCGCAGATAGGTCAAGCGGTGAAGCTGCCGTTTGCCGATACGCAGGAATCGGCCCAGGCGATTGCCGAACCGTTGCTGCAGGAACTCCAGAAACTCCGATTCAGGCATGGCCACCAACTGCGGCGCGCGATGCTCGTCGACCGTGCACACCAGTGCGCAACGTGATCCGTCGATAGGCAGCAATGCCAATGGTCCGCTGGCGGTGAACCGCTCGTAGGCGACATTGTGGTGCGGCTGCGCGGTGGTCAGATTGGCGATGATGGCGCTCTGGCCATAGCGCCACTCACGAACGCCGATACCAAGGGATTCGCGAACCCGGGAGCGGGAACCGTCTGAAGCCACCACCAACGCGGCACTGACGGTCCGGGTATCGCGCTGTTCCGACACGGTCAGCCGTACCCGATCCGCGTCCACCTCCAGGGTCTCGAACTTTGCCGGACTCAACATCGTCAGATCGGGCAGCTCGGCCAACCGTGCGTTCAAAGCCTCGCCAATAGCGCGCGCCGGGGTGACGTAGCCCAGGGCCGCAACGCCCTGTTCACGGGCATTGATTCGCGCCACACCAAAACGGCCCTGCTCGGAAACATGAATCTCCCGGATTGGCGTGGCCGCGGATTCGATCCGGGCCCACAGCCCCATGCCACTGAAAATGCGCCGGCTGCCCTCAGCCAGCGCAATGGTGCGATCGTCGTAACCGGGGGCGTCGCCGGAAAGAAACGGAAATGGTTCGATCATTGCCAGGCGCAGGCCGTGACCACTCAATGCACAGGCGAGACTGGCACCCGCCAGACCGCCTCCAACGATAGCCACATCGTAGTCCGTGCTCATGCCGGCTCTATCACGGCAAGGTCGGTCTCCGCCATCAGCGCCTCGACCGCATCGATACGCTTCGGCACCCCCTCGGTCAGCACCTGATGCCCCTGCGAGGTCACCAATACATCATCCTCGATCCTGATACCAATGTTCCACCAACGTTCATCGACCCCCTTGCAGCCGGCAGCCACGTAGAGCCCGGGCTCTACTGTCAGCACCATTCCCGCCGAAAGAGTGCGCCACTGTCCCGACACCTTGTACTCACCGACATCATGCACATCCATGCCCAGCCAGTGGCCGGTACGATGCATATAGAATTGCTGGTAGGCCTGGTCCTCGACCAGTGCGTCGGGATCACCGCGCAAGAGGCCCAGATCCACCAGTCCCCGGGTCAGCAAGGCGACGCTGACCTGGTGCGGGTGATTCCAGCTGCTGCCCGCACCAACCGCATCGATACTGGCAAGTTGGGCCTCGAGCACCAGTTCGTACAGCGCCCGCTGCTCACCGCTGTAGCGGCCGTTGACCGGAAAGGTGCGGGTGATGTCGGACGCATAGCAATCGTACTCGGCGCCCGCGTCGATCAACAGCAGATCACCATCGTTGAGCACGGCATCATTTTCCGTGTAGTGAAGTATGCAGCCATTGGCGCCACCACCAACGATGCTCGGATAGGCGGTTGTACAGCCGTGGCGCTGGAACACGTGCTGCAACTCGGCCTCGACCTGATACTCGTACATGCCCGGCCTGGTCACGCGCATGGCACGACGGTGGGCCTGAACAGAGATCTCCGCCGCCCGCTGCATGACCTCGATTTCCACTGCCGACTTGTGCAGCCGCATTTCATGCAGCAGATGATCGACACTGACGAACTCTCGAGGCGCCGTCACGCCCGCCCGGGCACGCCCGCGAACCTGGTTGACCCAGCCCATCATGCACTGGTCAAACGCTTCGTTGCAGCCCACTGCATAGTAGACGCGATCGCGATTCTCGAGCAGACCCGGCACCAGCGTGTCAATCTCGTCGATCGCGTGTACCTGGTCCACCCGATAGCGCTCATGTGCGCCCTCGATCCCGGCGCGGCGCCCATGCCAGGTTTCCATCAGCGGGTCACGGGCCCTGCAGAACAGAATGTATTCACCCTCGGCGCGCCCGGGTACCAGCACAGCGACAGCGTCCGGTTCCGGAAACCCGGTCAAATACTGAAAATCGCTGTCCTGTCGAAACGGATAATCGACATCACGGTTGCGGGTACGCACCGACGCCGACGGGATAACCGCGACGCTGCAATCCTCCATCTGTGCCAGCAACGCGGCACGGCGATTCGCGAACTCATCTGTATCCATTGGTCACGGGCCCTGTTCAGGCGATTGGCGGAAACAAAGTTACCTGATTGCGTAGGATTTTCGTGCGTCTTCAAGGCGCGACAGCAAGAGCATAGCAGGGCTATGTGAGTGCTGTCGCAACGCCGAAGACGGGCGAAAAGACAAGCACGCTGGTAGCTTTGTTGACAGAAATCGCCTCAGTGCAACGCGTTACGTCGCCGCAACAGCGCCAGCTCGGTGTTGACCAGTTGCACGCCGGCACGCACATATTCAGTCAGCTCCACGTAGGCGACCTCGTCGGCTTCGGTATCCTCGTCGACGGCCACAGCGCGCGCAATATCGGTCAGATCGTCGACGACCTCGCGCACTTCATCGCCTTCGACCCAGGCGTGTGGCAACCCGGAAATCCCGAGCCCGTAGATGAAACCGTGACACCAGCCGGCGAGTCCCTCGGTGCGGACTGCCAGGCTTTCCTCCTCCACCGGCAGCAACAGCTCGAAACCAAGCTGTTGATCTTCGAGCTGCGCCACCGTGCTGCGATAGAGCTGCGCCAGCAGCTCGCGCTGTTCGCCGGCCAACAGGTCACTGGGATCACCGTCCGGCTCGAAACCGAGCCTGCGCAACCAATCCTCGCAACTCACGACACAACCCGCCAGCATACCTGTGAGCATGCCGTGGACCTCGACCGGGCCGCCGACATCCGTCTGCCCTTCGAGCACCACTCTAAGCGAGGCAAAGTCGGGATAGTCGAATTCAGTCATACCCGCCTCGCCCTGTCGGCACTGCCATTACGGTCCCCCGCTCCTGCACAGCCGCATTGACCGGAACATTGCACCGCCCTATATTCGCAGCATGGAGCATACTCCCGCATCCCTTGATTCAGAAGCGCTTCTGGCACAGTTCGAAAGACAGGTCGAGGCGCTGATCGATACCTGCAAGCGTCTGCGCGAGGAAAACCAATCCTTGCGCACCCAGCAGGAACATCTGGTCGGTGAGAAAGCCCGGCTCATCGAACACACCGAGGCCGCCAGCTCGAAGGTCGAGGCCATGGTTTCCAGGTTGAAGGCGATGGAGCAGGAATCATGAGCGACAAACCCGTCTCTCTGGAGGTCTATATCCTCGACAAGACCTACCGGATCGCCTGCAATGAAGGTGAACAGGGCGATCTTCTTGCTTCGGCGCGTCTGCTCAACGACCAGATGCGCCAGGTTCGTGGCGCCGGCAAAGTGATCGGCCAGGACCGGGTGGCTATCATGGCCGGGCTCAATCTTGCCCATGAGCTGATGGGTTGCCGGCGCAACGGCAACAGCGGCAGCCCTGAATTTGCTCAACGTCTGCAGTCGCTGAGCGACAAGATCGAGCACGCGCTTAACAACTCCGCTGAAAACGGAGTATAGTCGGTTACAGGGTATTCTCTGCGGTGTTTGCGATTGGGCTGGGTATTTCCTTGACCCTAGATTAGATACCTTGGGGGCAGTGCCTACGGTGTTGGTGTGCAGGTCCGCCTGCTGTTGCGGAAAGCCTAAGCCACTGCAGGTGCCCCCACCTGAACCTTACGGTTCAAGGACGAAAGTCCAAAGCGGCACTCGCGGAGCGTACCCCTTTCCCATGTGTTCACGGGCAACCGAGACTGCGGCCGAGACACGCCAGCGGCTGCGCCAGGCGCGGCGATTGTTGAGCGGCCAGGCATGCCGAGCGGCTGGTGAGCAGATAGCAGCCCGGATTTCGACACTCGAATCGTTTCAGCAGGCAGTCGACGTCGCCTGCTTTCTGGCCCGCGATGGCGAAGTTGCCACGGGTCCACTGCTGGAGCTGTGCTGGTCTCTGGGCAAACGGACCTGGCTGCCCGTGACGAGCAGGCAGCAGCGTCTTGCCTTCGCCCACTACCACAGCGACACGAAGCTGCTACCGGGGGCTTTCAAGATTCCGGAACCCGACCCCCGGGAGTCCGAGTTCACCGATCCCGCCACACTCGATGTAGTGCTGACACCGCTGGTCGCTTTCGACTCGAACTGCCGTCGCATCGGTATGGGGGGTGGTTACTACGACCGTACTTTCGGGTTTCTGCTGCAGGAACACCGACCCGGCAACCCGGTCCTGATCGGCATCGCCCACGATTTCCAACATGTCGAACACATCGAGGCGCAGCGGTGGGACGTACCACTGCAGGCTGTAGCCACACCGTCACGCATCTATCACTCAGGCGATTGGCGGAAACAAAGTTACCAGATTGCGTAGGATTTTCGTTCGTATTCAAGGCGCGGCAGCAACAGCATAGCAGGGCTATGTGAGGGCTGTCGCAACGCAGAAGACGGGCGAAAAGACAAGCACGCTGGTAACTTTGTTGACAGAAATCGCCTCAGGCAAAGCAGCGACAGGGAGCCCGGGATGCAGCATTGGCTGATGAAGTCAG
>CBDVAK010000136.1:0-9106 GCA_965371945.1 uncultured Candidatus Competibacteraceae bacterium | reverse complement strand
CGACGATTTCCAGAATCTTGGAGTAACGAACCAGAGTCTTGGGCATGAGTCTGACAAACCTTGGGCTGGCTGAATTCCGATGGCGATGCGAACGATCTTAACGCCGTGCCGGGTGGCAATCTAATTTATTTGGAGCCTGTGTGTCCACTGACGTTCGCGAGGTCCGGCAAACCGGATCGTTGCGGCGCTACTGTGGCACGCCCGTCTTGACGTCCGTAGGTTACAGGGTGTAAATTCCCGCGCCTTGACAGGGCGGGAGAGCGCGCCCGGATCGGGTTCCGTTGCCTGGTCAACAGCACTCTCCTCGACCTTCCGGAAGAAGGCCCTGCAAGAAGGGCCTTTTTCTTTGATGGGCGGTACCCGCATGGCGGGGTGGAACCGAAAGTGGGCCGTTGGGCCCATTTTTCGTTTTATGGTGGGTGAATGGCGGTATACAGCGCCAAGCTGCAGGTCTTGTTGGCCCCGGTGGTGGAAAGCATGGGCTTTGAGCTGGTCGGTGTGGAGCATCACCGTGGTACTCGCAGTGCCGTGGTGCGTGTTTATGTGGATCGCCCGGACGGGATCAACGTGGACGACTGTGCCGCGGTCAGCCACCAGATCAGCGGGGTGCTGGATGTCGAGGATCCGATCAGCGGTCACTACACGCTGGAAGTATCCTCGCCGGGGCTGGATCGGCCGCTGTTCGTGCCCGAGCACTATGACCGCTTTCGCGGCCGCCGGGCGAAGCTGAAGCTGAACCGGCCGCTGGCGGGCGGTGGTCGCAAGCTGGTCGGCGAGATCCGCGGGGTGTCAGCGGATGCGGTGGTGATGCAGGTCGAAGACGGTGATTGCAGCGTACCGTTCGAACAGATAGACAGTGCGCGGTTGGTACCTCAGTACTGAACTGAGTGGCGGATTGACAGAGGCGAGACGGAATGAGCAAAGAAATTCTGTTGGTGGTGGATGTCGTCTCCAACGAGAAGGGTGTCGCCCGGGAAGTGATTTTCGAGGCCATCGAGGCGGCCCTGGCCTCGGCCGTCAAAACCGGTGTGGAAGGTGAGCCTGACATCCGGGTGGCCATCGACCGGAGCAGCGGTGAATACGAGACCTTTCGTCGCTGGGAAGTGGTCAGCGATGACACCGAGGAATTCATTCCCGACAGCCAGGCCTATCTCGATCAGGCTCAGGAACGCGACCCCGGCGCCGAGATCGGCGCGTTCCTGGAGGAACAGATCGATAACGCCGAGTTCGGGCGCATCGCGGCGCAGACCGCCAAGCAGGTGATCGTACAAAAGGTCCGGGAGGCGGAGCGCATACAGATCGTTGAGGCCTATTTGCCGCGAGTCGGCGAGATGGTCAACGGCATCGTCAAGAGAGTCGAGCGCGGCAACGCCTATCTCGATCTGGGTGGCAACGCCGAGGCCGTCATTCTTCGCGAGCATATGATATTGCGCGAGTCGGTCCGGGTTGGTGATCGTTTGCGTGGCTATCTCTACGAAGTACGCTCGGAACCCCGGGGGCCGCAGATATTCATCAGCCGGGTGATGTCGGAGCTGCTGGTGGAACTGTTCAAGTTGGAAGTTCCGGAGGTCGGCCAGAATCTGATCGAAATCATGGGTTCGGCGCGTGACCCCGGGGTGCGGGCCAAGATCGCGGTGCGCCGACGCGATCCGCGTGTCGACCCGGTCGGTGCCTGCGTCGGAATGCGGGGGTCACGGGTGCAGAGCGTTTCCAACGAGCTGGCGGGGGAGCGTGTCGACATCGTGCTGTGGGACGACAATCCCGCCCAGTTCGTCATCAATGCCATGGCTCCGGCCGAAGTCGAGGGAATCGTGGTCGACGAGGATTCCCATAGCATGGATATCGCGGTCGACGAGGAAAAGCTGTCGCAGGCAATCGGCCGCGGCGGTCAGAATGTGCGCCTCGCCAGCGAGCTGACCGGCTGGGAACTCAACGTCTTGTCGGAAGAGGACGTGATCGACAAGGAAGAGCAGGAGTCGGTAGCGTTGCAGGCGCGGTTCATGGATGCGCTGGACGTGGACGGGGATCTGGCCGCCGTGCTGGTGTCGGAAGGGTTTTCGACCCTCGAGGAAGTTGCCTATGTCCCGACTCAGGAGATGATGGAGATCGAGGGATTCGATGAGGAGATCGTCGAGGAGCTGCGCAGTCGGGCCCGGGACTCCCTGTTGACCCAGGCCATTGCGGTGGAGGAGAAGGTCGATTCCTCCGCGCCGGCCAAGGATCTGTTGGAGATGGAGGGTATGGACGAGGATCTGGCCTTTCGGCTGGCCGCCAAGGGAGTGCGGACCATGGAGGATCTGGCGGAGCTCTCGGTCGATGATTTCACCGAGATAGCCGCGATCGAGACAGATCAGGCTGGCGAATTGATTATGACGGCGCGCGCGCCGTGGTTTGCTGACGAAGAGAGCCAGTAGTGGTTTTCCGTCCGGGGGTAGGGTAGCAAATGACAACGAATGTGACGGTCGAACAGTTCGCGGATGCGGTCGGTATTCCAGTGGAGCGCCTGTTGATACAGCTCAAGGAGGCCGGGCTGGAGGCGATCAGCATCACCGACCCGATAACTGACGACGAAAAGGTCAGACTGCTCGAACATCTGCGCAAATCACATGGCCGCAAAGAGACCCTTGGTGTCTCCGAACCGCGTCGCATTACCCTCAATCGCAAGCGTCATTCCGAGCTGAAGATGTCGGGAATTCAAGGCCGGGTCAAGACGGTGAGCGTGGAGGTTCGCAAGAAGCGCACCTACGTCAAGCGCAGCGTGATCATAGAAGAGGAGGCCAAGCGTCGGGATTCCGACGACGAGGTGTTGGAAGCGCGTGCCAAGCTGCAGGAGGCCGAGGCGGAGGAGGCCGGGCGCGAAGTCCACGAGATGACCGAGAGCGAGGCGCTCGAGGCTGCCACGGCGGCCGAGAAGGTAGCGCTGGAACAAGCCGAGCGTGAAGCACACGACGCAGCGGAAACAGAAACGCGGCTGCAGGCTGATGCGGTCGTGCTCCAGGCTGAAGAGCTGAAGCGGGACAGTGCTGCGCAGGAGGCGGAGCAGCAGCGCCTGCGTGAGGAGCAACAGCGTCGGGCCAGCGAAGACGAACGCAAACGCAAGACCGGTCATCGCAAGACCGAGCGCGGCGAGCGGCTCAAGATCAAGGCGTTACGCGCCACCCGCAAGACCCGCAGGGGTAAGCTGACCACGCCGCCACCACAAACTCGTCACGCGTTTACCAAACCCACGGCGCCGGTGGTTCACGAGGTCAGTCTGCCGGAGACCCTGTCGGTCGGAGATCTGGCCCAGCAGATGTCGGTGAAAGCCACCGAAGTGATCAAGGCGCTGATGAAAATGGGCACCATGGTGACCATCAATCAGGTGCTTGACCAGGAAACTGCTGCCCTGGTCGTCGAGGAAATGGGTCACAAGTACGTACTGCAAAGCGACAGCGAGGGCGAGAACCAGGTGGTGGCCCAGGTAGACAGCGACGCCGAACAGGTACCGCGTGCGCCAGTGGTCACTATCATGGGCCATGTCGATCATGGTAAGACTTCGTTGCTCGATTTCATCCGCCGCACCAGAGTGGCGGCCGGTGAGGCCGGTGGCATTACCCAGCACATTGGCGCCTACCATGTCGAGACCGCGAAAGGGGTAGTCACTTTTCTCGATACTCCAGGGCATGCCGCGTTCACCGCGATGCGCGCCCGCGGTGCCCGCGCCACCGACATCGTCGTGCTGGTGGTGGCGGCTGACGATGGTGTGATGCCGCAAACCATAGAGGCCATTCAGCATTCCCGGGCAGCCGAGGCGACGCTGATCGTGGCCATCAACAAAATGGACAAGGAAGGTGCTGATCTGGATCGGGTCAAGAACGAGTTGTCGCAGCATGCCGTGATCCCGGAAGACTGGGGCGGAGATACCATGTGTGTGCCGGTGTCGGCGCATACCGGTGAGGGCATCGACGATTTACTGGACGGCATACTGTTGCAGGCCGAGGTCATGGAACTGCGCACCGCGGATACCGGCCCCGCGATCGGAGTTGTTCTGGAGTCCCGGCTCGACAAGGGGCGCGGACCGGTCGCCACCGTGCTGGTACAGCGCGGCACTCTGCACAAGGGCGATATCCTGTTGGCTGGCCTCCATTTCGGCCGGGTGCGCGCCCTGCTCGATGAATCCGGCAAGACCGTCGACGATGCCGGGCCTTCGATGCCGGTGGAGGTGCTGGGATTGTCCGGGACCGCGCAGGCGGGCGACGAAGCGGTGGTGGTCGCGGATGAGCGCAAAGCGCGCGAAGTGGCTCTGCTTCGGCAGGGCAAGTCCCGTGAGGTGAAGCTGGCCAGACAGCAGAAAGCCAAGCTCGACAACCTGTTCGAACAGATGTCCGAAGGCGATGTAAAGACTCTGAATGTAGTCCTGAAGGCCGACGTGCAGGGCTCGGTGGAAGCGCTCTCGGACGCACTCGAGAATTTGTCCACCGACGACGTCAAGGTCAAGATCGTGGCGTCGGGCGTCGGTGGGATTACCGAATCCGATGCCAACCTCGCGGTTGCCTCCAATGCCATTCTGATTGGCTTCAACGTGCGTGCCGATGCGGCAGCGCGAAAGCTGATCAGTGAGGAAGGGGTCGATCTCCACTACTACAGTGTCATCTACGAGGCCATCGACGAGGTCAAGTCGGCCATGCAGGGCATGTTGTCACCCGAGTTCAGGGAAGAGATCGTTGGTCTGGCGGAAGTCCGCGACGTGTTCCGGGCGCCCAAGATCGGGGCGGTGGCGGGATGCATGGTGGTGGAGGGTATCGTCAAACGCCACAATCCCATCCGCGTGCTGCGTGACAACGTGGTGATCTACGAGGGACAGTTGGAGTCGCTGCGACGGTTCAAGGACGATGTCAGCGAGGTGCGCAACGGCATGGAATGCGGCATCGGCGTCAAGAACTACAATGATGTCAAGGTCGGTGACCAGATCGAGGTTTTCGAAACGGTGGAGGTCGCGCCCCAGTTGTAGCCACCGCGGCTGCACGGCGGGGTTACGGAATGAGCAAGTCATACGCCAGAACCGAGCGCGTTGGTGAGCAGATTCGCCGTGAACTGGCGGAGTTGATCCGCACCGCGCTCGACGATCCACGTATGACGATGGTCTCTATCACCGATACGGAAGTGTCGCGGGATCTGGGCCATGCGCGGGTCTATATCACCCATATCGGCAGCGATCGCCAGGTGCGCGAGGAACTGGTCGATGATCTCAACGCTGCGGCCGGGTTCCTGCGGGGAGAACTGGGGCGGCGTGTGCGGCTGCGTACCGTCCCCCGGCTGGTGTTCGTGTATGACGAGTCGGTCGAACGGGGTTCCAGGCTGTCGGCATTGATCACTACGGCGGTGGCCGAGGACCAGGCCCGGCACGGTGGTCCCCTGGGCACGCCGGCCGATGATCAACCTGTTCAGGGACAGCCTCCTGGCATCAATCCCGACGATACGCTAGACTAGCGCGCTTTCTTCAGCGGCCCCTCTGCCACCCTGGGCGGAATTTGGGCCATCAGCTACAGGTAACAGGGGATATTCATTGGCAGATCGACACTCTCGGGGTCGTGTGGTCAACGGGGTCGTTCTTCTCGACAAGCCCGTTGGGCGCAGCTCCAATCAGGCGCTACAGGCCGTCAAACGGCTGTTCAATGCCCGCAAGGCCGGACACACTGGAAGTCTGGACCCGCTGGCGAGCGGAATGCTGCCTGTGTGTCTCGGCGAAGCCACCAAAGTATCCGCATTTCTGCTCGACGCCGACAAGGTGTACGTGACCGACTGTGTGTTGGGCCAAACCACCGCCACCGGGGACGCCGAGGGTGAAGTCGTCGAGCGCCACCCGGTATCCGCGCTGGCGCTGGATCGCGTCGAACAGGTGTTGCAGGGATTTGTCGGTGACATCGAACAGATACCACCGATGTACTCGGCGCTGCATCACAACGGCAAGCGGCTCTACGAATTGGCCCGGCAGGGCATCGAGGTGGAACGCGAACCGCGGCGGGTCTCGATTCGCTATATCCGCCTGCTTGCGATCGAGGGCGAAGTCGTGCAGTTCGAGATGCAGTGCTCCAAGGGAACCTATGTACGCGTGCTGGTCGAGGATCTGGGGCGAGAACTCGGTTGTGGCGCGCACGTGACCGCACTTCGTCGTACCGGTGTCGAGCCTTACCTGGATGAGCCCATGGTAACCATGGCCGCGCTGGAGTCGCTGGCCGCGTCCGGACAGTTGGATACGATCCTGTTGCCATTGGATTCGGCGCTCAAGAGCTGGCCCAGCGTCAGGCTCAATGACGACATGGCTCACTATCTGCGCCACGGTCAGGCCGTGTTGGTGCCCCGTGCACCGTTGCGGGGCTGGGTACGCATTTACCAAAACGACTCTGATTTCGTCGGGATCGGCGAGATCGATGACGATGGCCGGGTCGCACCGCGCAGAATCATGCAGGTGTGAGACCCGTTGGATCAACCGGATCGGTGGCAGGGGCCGCCAATCTTTTCTTGAACCCGTGTCAGGGCTTCCTTAACCCAAGACCGTTTGAACAGACAATTGAGGAGTATCGGCAAATGTCGCTGAATGCAGCCGACAAGGCGAAGCTTGTATCGGAATACCAGCGAGTTCCCGGTGACACCGGCTCTCCGGAAGTGCAGGTTGCATTGCTGACCCATCGTATCAACGATTTGCAGCAGCATTTTTCCAAGCACAAGCAGGATCATCATTCCCGACAAGGGCTTTTGAAGATGGTCAACAAGCGGCGCAAGCTGCTCGACTATCTGAAAGGACGTGACGGCGAGCGCTACCGAGCGCTGATCGCCAGTCTGGGCCTGCGTCGTTAATCACTGGCGGATCCAACGCCGACAACTATCAGGACTGATTTGTGAATCCTATCAAGAAAACTTTTCGCTACGGCGATCATTCCGTGATCCTGGAAACCGGTGAAATTGCCCGCCAGGCCAATGGCGCGGTCATGGTCAGCATGGACGACACCGTCGTGTTGGTGACCGTGGTCGGCCGCAAAAGTGCCAAACCGGGCCAGGATTTCTTCCCGCTCACCGTCAACTATCAGGAACGGGTGTACTCCGCGGGCAAGATCCCGGGTGGCTTTTTCCGTCGCGAGGGGCGTCCCTCGGAAAAGGAGACCCTGACTTCACGGTTGATTGACCGCCCCCTGCGGCCCTTGTTCCCCAAGGGATTCCGTAACGAGGTTCAGGTGGTGGCAACCGTCATGTCGATCAACCCTGACGTGGACCCGGACATCCCCGCCATGATCGGTGCATCAGCTGCCATGGCGATATCCGGTTTGCCGTTCAACGGTCCGATCGCGGGCTGTCGGGTTGGTTACAAGGAAGGCGAGTATATACTCAATCCCGGTGTTGCCGAATTGGCCGAGTCGCAGCTCAACCTGGTGGTGGCCGGCACCGAGACCGCGGTATTGATGGTCGAGTCAGAAGCCAATCAACTGTCGGAATCAGTCATGCTGGAAGCGGTCATGTTCGGGCACGAACAGATGCAGATCGCGATCCGCACGATCCGTGAACTCGTTGCCGAAGCAGGCAAGACGCCGTGGACCTTGGACACACCGGATGCGCCGGCCGGATTGGCTGAGCAGGTTGCGGAGGCCGGGCGTGAACCACTGCTGGCTGCCTATTCGATCCTCGCCAAGCAGGAGCGTACGGAACGGCTGTCCGAGGTGCGTCGTACCGTGGTGGAGGCCGTTGCCAGCGAAGAAGGACCGACCGCCGGCGAGGTTACGGCCGCAGTCCATTCCCTGGAGAAATCACTGATCCGCAACCGCGTGCTGGACGGACAGCCGCGTATCGACGGTCGTGATACCCGCGCCGTACGACCGATCTCGATCCGGGTGGGGGTGCTGCCGAGAACGCATGGCTCCGCACTGTTCACCCGTGGCGAGACTCAGGCACTGGTGGTCGGGACCCTGGGGACGGCGCGCGACTCGCAAATTGTCGACGCCATCGAGGGGGAATATCGCGACGTGTTCATGTTGCACTATAACTTCCCACCTTACTGCGTTGGTGAAACGGGCTTCATGGGCTCACCAAAACGTCGTGAGATTGGTCACGGCCGGCTCGCCAAGCGCAGCCTCATCGCAATGATGCCCGACCAGGAGGAGTTCCCGTACACGCTGCGAGTGGTGTCGGAAGTTACCGAGTCCAACGGTTCCAGTTCCATGGCCACGGTCTGTGGAACCAGTCTGGCGTTGATGGATGCCGGTGTGCCGCTGAAGGCGCCGGTAGCCGGGATCGCGATGGGGTTGATCATGGAAGGCGACCGCTTCCAGGTGCTCAGCGACATCATGGGTGACGAGGACCACCTTGGCGATATGGATTTCAAGGTGGCCGGTACCAAAGACGGTGTGACCGCTCTGCAGATGGATATCAAGATCGACGGTATCACCCGCGAGATTATGTCCGCCGCCCTGGATCAGGCCCGTGAAGGACGCCTGCACATCCTTGGTGAGATGAATGCGGTAATCTCCGCGCCGCGATCCGACATCTCCGAATTCGCGCCGCGTATCATGACCATCCGTATCCACCCCGACAAGATCCGCGACGTGATCGGCAAGGGCGGCGTCACCATTCGGTCGATTACCGAGGAAACCGGGGCCAGCATCGACATCGAGGACGACGGCACCATCAAGATTGCCGCGGTCGACAAGGATGCCGGCGAAGAAGCACGGCGGCGCATCGAACAGATCACCGCGGATGTCGAGGTTGGCACCATCTACGAGGGCAAAGTGGTTCGTATCATGGACTTCGGCGCCTTCGTCAGCATCCTGCCCGGCAAGGATGGCATGGTCCACATCTCCCAGTTGACCGATCATCGCGTCGAAAAAGTTACCGACGTGGTCCAGGTCGGTGAGACTGTCAAGGTCAAGGTAATGGAGATCGACCGGCAGGGCAGAATCCGCCTGACCATGAAGGATGTTGCCTGAGGTCATGTTGCAAAGCGCCTGATACTTCACTTAGTATCAGGCGCCCTCGCAAGAGGGAAACGGAGAGGTGGCCGAGCGGCTGAAGGCGCACGCCTGGAAAGTGTGTATACGTTAACAGCGTATCGCGGGTTCGAATCCCGCCCTCTCCGCCA
>CBDVAK010000135.1:0-9158 GCA_965371945.1 uncultured Candidatus Competibacteraceae bacterium | reverse complement strand
TGGAGCCTCCAGCACTTGAGCAAACCCAACCTGTTGATCATCGGGGCCGGCGGCGTGGGCGCGGTAGCGGCCCACAAGGCGGTGCAGTTCCGCAGTGCGTTCGACACCATTACCCTGGCCAGCCGAACCCTGAAAAAACCCGATGCGATTGCCGCCGACATCCACACGCGTCACGGCGGAGCGAAACCGGCGACGCTGCTGAAGACCCGCCAGGTCAATGCCCGCGACCTCGCCAGTACGACCACGCTGATCGGCGACAGCAACGCCGACATCGTCCTCAACGTCGCATCTCCTTATTGCAACGAAACCATCATGGATGCCTGCCTCGCCACCGGCGTGCAGTACATCGATACTGCGGTCGCCGAGAGTGAGCACGAGGAGAACGCGCCGGCACCCTGGTACACGGAGTTCGAATGGCTTCGCAAACCGGCTTTTGCCGACAAATCGCTCAATGCGCTGCTGGGCATGGGCTTCGATCCCGGTGTCGTCAACATTTTCTGCGCCTACGCCGCCAAACACCATCTGGATACCATCGAGACCATCGACATCATCGATATCAACGGGGGTGACCACGGGCGCTACTTCGCTACCAACTTCGACCCCGACACCAACCTGCGGGAAATCATCGAAGACGTCATCTACTGGGACGATGGCGCATTCAAGACGATTCCGCACCATTCCAGACAGATGCAGGTGACCCTGCCGGAAGTCGGCTCTCACACGGTCTATTCCATGGGCCATGATGAGTTGCATTCACTGCCGTTCGCGTTTCCGGAAGCGCAGCGCATTGAGTTCTGGATGGGGTTCGGGGAGCGCTATCTGCAGGTTTTCAACGTACTCGAACAGCTCGGCCTGCTGTCCTCGATCCCGGTCGAGGTCGACGGGGTGAGAATGGCACCGCTGCGGATGATCAAGGCAGTACTCCCCGACCCGGCGACCCTGGCCGCCGGCTACACCGGCAAGGTCTGCATCGGTTGCGATATCCGGGGCATCAAGGATGGCCTGCCAAAACGAGTGTTCGTCTACTCGACCTGCGACCATCAAAGCTGCTACCGGGACACCGGCTCGCAGGCGATTTCCTACACCACGGGCGTGCCGGCGATCACCGCCGCGCTGCTGTTGGCGCGCGGTAGCTGGAACCCCGGCACCATGGTCAATATGGAAGAACTCGACCCCGACCCGTTTCTGGAGCTGATGCCCGAGGTGGGGATCGGCTGGAACGTGACGGAGTTGCCGCTCGACGGCAGCTGGCCCACGGAGTGACCGGACCGACGGACAGTGCCTTTGCCGAACTTGATTTGGGTCGACTACCAAGCCCGTGCTATGTCATCGATCTGCTGCGCCTGCAAGACAACCTCAAGACTCTGAAGACGATCGCGGATGCGGCCGACGTCAAGGTCCTGCTCGCGCTCAAGGCATTTTCCTGTTTCGCTGTCGCCGATCTGATCGGGGAATACCTCAGTGGCACTGCCGCCAGTGGCCTGTGGGAAGCCCGGCTTGGCCGGAATCGGTTCAGGGGAGAGGTGCACAGCTATGCACCCGGCCTGAAAGCGGCCGACCTGTCTGAGATAGAAGCGCTGTCCGATCACCTGATATTCAATTCGCTGAGCCAATGGCGCAGATTCGAACCAGACCTCAGTGCGGACGGACGCTGTTCATACGGGCTGCGCATCAACCCGCGCCATTCCGAAGCGAAGATCCCGCTCTACGATCCCTGTGCGCCGTGGTCCCGTCTCGGTGTTGCCGCCGACCAACTGGGCGACCACCCGCCGTCACGAATCAGCGGCCTGCATGTCCATGCCCTGTGCGACCAGGGATACGAGCCGTTCCACAGGCTGCTGAGCGCCACCGAAGACCGGTTCGGCCATCTGTTCGACGACATCGACTGGATCAATCTTGGCGGTGGCCAGTTGATCACCGAGCCCGACTATCCGCGGGAGCGGCTGATCGCCAGGCTCGGCGATCTGCGCCGGCGCACCGGTCTCGCCGTCTACCTCGAACCCGGTACCGCCGTGGCATACGACGCCGGAGCATTGGTGGCCGAAGTGCTCGACACCGGCCACAACGACGGTCACTTCGCGGTGCTCGACTGTTCGGCGACATGCCACATGCCCGACGTCATCGAAGCACCCTATACTCCGGACCTACTGGGTGCCACGCCGCTATCTGATGCCGATCCCGGGGACCCCGCCGTGTACCGCCTCGGCGGACCCACATGCCTGGCCGGGGACGTGATCGGCACCTACCGTTTCGACCCACCTCCCCAACCCGGCGAGCGGCTCTGTTTTCTTGACCAGGCCTACTACACCATGGTCAAGACAACCACCTTCAACGGCACGCCGTTGCCAGCCATCGCCCTCTGGGACCGGAGCCACGACAGTATCGAAGTCATCCGTAGGTTCAGCTACCTGGATTTCGAAAGCAGATTGTCCTGAGGTGATTTCGAGCAATCGTTGCGCGCGCCCTAACGGGCCAGGAACCGGTCCAACTGGTTGGCGAACGCCTGCCGCTCAGTCTGCCCGAACGGCGCCGGCCCGCCGGTGTCCACCCCGCTGGCGCGCAGCGTATCCATGAAATCACGCATGTTGAGGCGCTGGCGAATATTGCTCTCGGTGTAGAGTTCACCGCGCGGGTTCAAAGCAAGGCAGCCCTTGGCGATGACTTCAGCGGCCAGCGGAATGTCGGCGGTAATCACCAGGTCGCCGGCTTGCGCCTGCTGTACGATATGGCTGTCCGCAACGTCGAACCCGGCCCCCACCTGGATAGAACGGATATGCGGGGATTTGGGCACCTGGACGGGCTGATTGGCAACCAGGATCAGCGCCACACCCACCCTGTTCGCGGCCCGAAACAGAATCTCCTTGACCACTCGCGGGCAGGCGTCAGCATCCACCCAGATCTGTCTTGCGCTCATCGGTATTTCCAGTGGGATCACTGCGATGGTTAAATCGTGCACTATATACCCGTGCGCAACGAGTATATTCGGCAACGGGTATATACTGCGGCGCCCGGCCACCATCGTGACCGTCTCTTTCTCTCGCCTCACCAGGGGTCCCCGATGTCCGACGCCAATTCCGCAGCCCCAGGCTTCCGCGATCTTAATTTGCCGGCACCGTTGCTGGCCGCGCTGGATGAGGTGGGATATGAAACACCCACGCCGATCCAGGCCCAGGCCATTCCCCATTTGATGAAAGGTCTGGATCTGCTCGGCCACGCCCCCACCGGCACCGGCAAGACCGCGGCTTTCGCACTGCCGCTGCTGGCACGCATCGACACCACTCGCCCGCAGGTGCAGGTTATGGTGCTTACACCGACCCGTGAACTGGCGATACAGGTGGCTGAAGCCTTTCAGCGCTATGCCTCCCATATCAAGGGATTCCACGTACTACCGATCTATGGGGGCCAGGATTATCTGGGTCAGATACGGCAGTTGAAGAGAGGCGCACATGTCGTGGTTGGCACCCCGGGACGGGTCATGGATCACATGCGCAAAGGCACACTCAAGCTAGGCGCCCTGCAGGCAATGGTGCTGGATGAAGCGGACGAAATGCTGCGCATGGGTTTTATCGACGATGTGGAGTGGATTCTGGATCAGACGCCGGAGCGACGCCAAATGGCTCTGTTCTCGGCGACCCTGCCGAAGGAAATCCAGCGTATTGCGGCTCGCCACCTGCACGAGCCGCAGCAGATCGCCATCAAGACGCGCACCGCCACCGCGGACACTATTCGCCAGCGTTACTGGCTGGTCAGTGGACTGCACAAGCTGGATGCACTGACCCGAATTCTCGAGGTGGAGCCATTCGATGCCCTGCTCATGTTCGTGCGCACCAGGACTGCCACCGCGGAACTGGCCCAGCGACTCGAGGCCAGAGGATATGCTGCCGCGGCATTGAACGGCGACATGCCACAGAAAAACCGCGAGCAGATGATCGAACGCCTGAAACGAGGCTCACTGGATATCCTGGTCGCCACCGACGTCGCCGCACGAGGCCTGGACGTCGAGCGCATCACTCTTGTGGTCAACTACGACATTCCCTATGACACCGAAGCCTATATTCACCGCATCGGCCGCACCGGCCGCGCCGGTCGCCGGGGCGATGCCATTTTGTTTGTCGCGCCACGCGAGCGGCGCATGCTCTACGCCATCGAGCGAGCGACGCGGCAGAAGATCGAGCCACTGGAACTGCCCTCGACCGAAGTGGTCAATAACAAACGGATCGCGGATTTCAAACAAAGCATCAGCGATACCCTGGCCGCCGGTGAGCTGGATTTCATGCAGAGCCTGCTGGAGCAGTTCCAACAGGAACATGACGTTCCAGTGCTGGAGATCGCCGCGGCGCTGGCCAAGATCTCCATCGGTGACCGGCCGTGGTTGCTGAAGGCGGAAAAAGTGCGACCCGTCCCTGCCAATGCCGAAAACAAGCGGAACAGGGAACCGGGTGTGTCGCGTAAGCGCACCTCACCAGGTCCACCCGGCAAAGGAATGGAGCGCTTTCGTATCGAGGTGGGGCATCAGCACAAAGTAAAACCCGGCAATATCGTCGGCGCCATCGCCAACGAGGCAGGGCTGGATGCCGAGCATATCGGTTACATCGATATTCACACGGAATTTAGTTTGATCGACCTGCCCAGCGGCATGCCGAACGATATCTTTCAGGATCTCAGGAAAACCTGGGTTTGCGGGCAGCAGCTCAACCTTTCACGGCTGAATCCAGGCGAAGACAGCAAAAAGAAGGCACGTAAGGCAAACAAGAAAAAAAAGACAGATCGCTAGTCCGGTTTCTGTTATAGTCCGCCGCTTCCGGGCGCCTGACCGGTTTGCGCCCTTTGCGGTCTGATGATCGCCGGAAATACTCTTGAGCCGTTTGCTCCTCCCTCGCCCTCACCTTTGAAGGGCAGGATCGGGACCTCCCGCTTTCCCAGAGAATTCAATTATCCAGCCCGAACCGGCTCCCGCCAGCAGTTGCTGTCGCAGGGAGGGCAAGACTGGAGTCAAAACCCCAATGTCATTCGATACCCTCGGCCTTTCGGCCGAACTCCTGCGTGCTGTCAGCGAACAGGGTTACACAGAACCAACCCCGATTCAGCGCAAAGCGATACCCCTCATTCTGCAGGGCAGGGACGTCATGGCCGGCGCACAAACCGGCACCGGCAAGACGGCCGGTTTCACGCTGCCGCTGCTGCAACGACTGAACGCCAAACCTGTAGCAAACGGTCGGCGCCCGGTTCGGGCCCTGGTACTCACCCCGACCCGCGAACTGGCCGCCCAGGTGGCCGATAGCGTGGCGACCTATGGCCGCCATCTGCCACTGCGATCGGCAGTGGTGTTCGGCGGTGTCAAGATCAACCCGCAGATCGACAAGCTGCGCCGCGGCGTCGATATCCTGATCGCCACACCGGGCAGGCTGCTGGATCACGCCGGTCAGAAGACCGTGGATCTGTCGCAGATCGAGATTCTGGTGCTGGACGAAGCCGACCGCATGCTGGATATGGGCTTCATTCACGATATCCGCAAAATATTGGCGCTGCTGCCTGCCAATGGCACCCGTCAGAACCTGTTGTTTTCCGCCACTTTTTCGATGGACATCAAGCAACTCGCCGACCGCCTGCTCAACCGCCCCGAGCTGATCGAGGTAGCGCGACGCAACACCACGGCTGAACGCATCGAGCAGACCGTCCATCCCGTGGACAAGAACCGCAAGCGGGAAATGCTAAGCCATATGATCGGTTCGCAAAACTGGCGCCAGGTACTGGTGTTCACGCGGACCAAACACGGTGCCAACCGATTGGCCCAGCAGTTGGATAGGGACGGCCTGAGCGCAGCGGCCATCCATGGCAACAAAAGCCAGGGCGCACGTACCCGTGCTCTGGCCGGATTCAAGAGTGGCGATGTACGGGTGCTGGTAGCCACCGATATCGCCGCCCGCGGCCTGGATATCGATCAATTGCCCCACGTCGTCAACTACGAACTTCCCAACGTTCCCGAGGACTATATACACCGCATTGGCCGCACTGGACGCGCCGGCAACGAGGGTGAGGCGATTTCGCTGGTTTGCGTGGACGAAAAAGGGCTGTTGCGCGACATCGAACGGCTGCTGAATCGCGAGATCCCCAAGGTAGTGGTGGAAGGATACGAGCCGGATCCCAGCATTCCGGCCGAACCCATACAAAACGGACGCAATGGTCGCGGACGCTCCCAACCCAGAGCATCGAACACAGGGCGTCGCCACGCCAGGCCATCAGCCGGAACGCCGACTACTGAACAAGGGGCGGGACCAAACACATCCGAACCGGCGTACAGACAAATCCGGCGCAAGTCTGGCGATTCACGAACGACCACACACTATCGGCAGCCACGCTCCTCCAGCCGGGGCCGCGCAGGGTCGGCCCGGTCCAGGGATAGTTTCGGCAACCGGTAGGTCTTACGGAGTGGCCTGGAGTGCCTCCACATGCTGGGCGACTTCGTGGGGATCTTCAAAGCTGGCGATATGAAAAAGTGCCTCTCCCTCATGCACCAGCGGCAGGCGGGTGGCACCGATGACGATGCCCGAGACCGAGGACTCAACCTCGGTCTCGGCCTCACCGAAGGGATCAGCCACTAAGCCGATCAACTGTCCGCACCGTACGTGCTCACCCAGCCGGGCGCGAGTACGGAAAATGCCGCTTTCAGGTGCGCGAACCCAGCAACTGGAGCGGGCGACGAAAGGTTCGGTGCCTCTAGCCCGTCGACTACGCACCTTGGGCAACATGCCCAGGCCTCTCATGACATTGATGACACCCTGAACACCCGGGCGGATCGCGAACTCATCGAACCGCAACGCCTCACCCCCCTCGTACAACAGCGTCGGAATACCCTGATCGGCGGCAGCCTGCCGTAGCGACCCGTCACGCACCTGGGCGTTGATGAGCACCGGCACACCAAACAGCTTTGCCAGCTCACAGGTTTCCGGATCATCGAGATTGCCGCGAATCTGAGGCAAATTGGACCGATGGATGGCAGCGGTGTGGAGATCGACGCCATGGGTGCAATTCTCGACGATCTCGACCATGAACAGATCAGCGAGCCTGGCCGCCAGCGAGCCACGCTCCGAGCCTGGAAACGATCTGTTGAGATCGCGCCGATCGGGCAAATAGCGGGAATAGTGGATGACACCATAGACGTTGACGATGGGAATTGCGATCAATGTACCCCGGAGGTTCTTCAACAGCGGTCGCTCGAGCAAACGCCGAACGATCTCCACCCCGTTGAGTTCGTCGCCATGGATGGCGCCGGACACGAACAGACCCGGGCCTTCGTGGCGACCGCGCACGACATGGACCGGCATGGTCAGCGGGGTGTGCGTATAGAGCTGGGGTAACGGAATTTCAATGGTCTGGCGACTTCCGGGCTCTACCCTCTCGCCGCCAATGATTAACGCCTTGTTCACCCACTCCCCCGGGTGCGGGTTTTGCCTGGCCGGGCGTTCTTCTCGATGAACTCTATCACCAACCCCGCAACATCCTTGTTGGTAGCGGATTCAATCCCCTCCAGGCCCGGAGATGAATTGACCTCCAACACCACCGGCCCGTGGTTGGAACGCAGCAGATCCACCCCCGCGACGTTCAACCCCATGCGTTTTGCCGCGCGTGCAGCAGTGGATCGCTCCTCCGGAGTCAATCGAATCAGCTTGGCAGTACCACCGCGATGCAAATTGGAACGAAACTCCCCCTCCTTGGCCGTACGCATCATCGCGGCGACCACCCTGCCGCCCACGACGAAACAGCGGATATCGGACCCACCCGCCTCCTTGATGAACTCCTGAACCAAAAAATTCGCATCGAGCTCCCGAAATGCCTCGATGAGGCTCTCGGCTGCCTTGGTGGTCTCCGCCAACACCACACCCTTGCCTTGAGTGCCGTGCAGCAGTTTGACCACCAGTGGGGCGCCACCCACGAGGCGGATCAGGTCTTTGGTATTGTCCGGTGAGTGCGCGAACCCGGTCACCGGCAAGCCGATGCCAGCCCGGGCCAGTATCTGCAGGGAACGCAGCTTGTCGCGAGACCGGGTAATGGCCACCGACTCGTTCAGAGGGAATGCCCCCGTCATTTCGAACTGCCGCAGCACAGCAGCCCCATAAAACGTAACCGAAGCGCCAATACGGGGGATGACGGCGTCGAAGGGCGCCAGTTCCTGCCCACCGTAATGCACGCTGGGCCGGTGCGACGCCATATCCATATAGCACTTCAGGGTGTTGAGCACCTCCACCTCATGACCGCGCGCACTACCGGCCTCCACCAGTCTACGGGTGGAATAGAGTTTGGGGTTGCGTGAAAGTATGGCTATTCTCATGTTCTCCCCCCACTGCCGCCAGCACCAATTCGGGTGGGTGCCGCGCTCGCCAGATAGGATCGGGCCGGATTCACCAGATACCGGTTCTTCATCGCGCTTCGCCCCAACAGCATGCGAAACCGCATGGTGTCGCGGTCGGTCAGGGTGAGTTCGATGGAAAAACCCTCGCCTGCCAGGAGCATGAGCGTGCGTACGACGATGCGCTTCTCACGATGCCCCCCGGAATCCATCACCATACGCTCGTCGAGCAGTTCAGTATCGCAGAACACCTCCCGAGAGGTGTTGCGTTGCACGGGGTGGATGCCGAACCGGACCCGGTCCCGTCCCTTGTCCCGGTAAGGCTCGACGACGAAAGCATGCAGCGCCGATGTCCGTGCCCCCGTATCCACTTTGCACTTGATACGCTCGATGCCCAGCTCAGGCAGAGATACCCACTCACGCCAGCCCAAAGTCGCGAGCGGTTTATGATCCCCCGTCGTCCGCCTCATGCGCACTCGCCCTTTCGCAGCGGTGTGGAACACCCTACGGCAATGATATAAGAACCCATTCCCGGCCACAAAGCATAGGGCCACTCGCCGTTTCGAGCAACGATCGAGGGAGGTATGGTCGTCCAACGGGTCTCCATTCTGGCCAATCGTATTTCCACCTGATCTCTGCCACGTCTCTTGTTCTACCGGTTCCGATATCTTCCAAGCCTTTTTCGATGGCTTCACAACCATATATCCCGTGCATGAGGTCATCCCATGTTGCATTGGACGGCAATTGATCTATCCCTCCGTGCCAATATGAAGTGAGACAGTCAGGATGCTGAAATATGTATAACATTCTG
>CBDVAK010000134.1:0-9159 GCA_965371945.1 uncultured Candidatus Competibacteraceae bacterium | reverse complement strand
AATAAGAAACCCTGCAAGAGCAGCTAGCAAAAAAGCTGTCCATCAATATATAAGGAGATACCAATATCCGCCCCATTAGTGCATGCTCATATACTGCCTGTGGGTGATGCTCGAATGTTTTAAGCGGATATGGAATTAGGAAACTTCAGTTCCTCAAGTACACTGTGTATTCGAAGATAACTGATCAGCCGCCCGGCTGTCCGTCAACACGAGCTTGGTCTGAATCATACCACTCCGGCCGAGATGAGTGAGGACGAACTCGATCACCACTCCGAGCAGAGGAGGTCTCGGAAACGCCTGTGCAGGTGACCCGATAGGGCAAAAACACTATACTTTCTGCGCCAAAATTCCGACGCTGTGTTGCGAGGCTCAAGTGCCGGATTGCCGTTCTTCGCCTGGAAGACAAACCACGATGAGATTCCTGCTGCTGCTCATTACCCTGTTGTCGGTGCTGTCGTCTCTGGCGGCAGAAACACCGCGTATCGAGCCCGTTTTCAGCCGTCAGGCGCAAAACCAGGAACACATCAAGGGTTATGCGACGGTGCGCTATTTTTCCAATACCGAGCTGCAGGAGATCACCAATTTCAGTGCCTGGCAGGCGGAACTGGAACTGGCTGTACCGTTCAACGACACCATGCAGTTCCGCTTGCTGCTGCCGGTCTACACCAGCGGCAACGGCGACATGAGCAATCCATGGATACCGAACCGCTTTCGTACCGACGTCAATGGCTGGGGTGGAACCTTCAACTACGCCACGCTGCAGTTCGAGCACCAGTTTCGCAACAGCTACCAGCGCGGGCCCAACCTGTCCTACTACCTGGGTGCTGGCACTCGTTTGGGCTCGCTGGACACCAAGTTCGGGGACGAACTCAACCACAACGGCAACTATGTGCTGGCCGGACTGCGCGCTGACCAGATGTTGACCGAACGACGGGTCAGGCTCATCGGCAACCTCGGCGGACGCTATTACTTTCTAACCGATGATCTCAATCCGACTGGCGAAGAGGACGATTTCTTCATGCTGGAGGCCAAAGGCGCGGTGATCTGGGAAGGCTGGCACCCCAAGCTGTTTCCGGCGCTGGAACTGACCTATGCCGGGATCTACACTGACGACGGCTACCACAACCTCACCATCGCGCCGGAACTGTTGATGCCACTGGGTAAGCGTTTCGGCCTCAAGCTGGGCGCCCCGATCGGCATCACCGACGAAGCCGCCGACTGGGGAGTCGAACTGCAGCTCAGCGGGCAATTCTGACCGCTCTGCCGTGGACCCGACAGGCCTCGATGTGGATACCAAATACACGCTTCAGGCGCCGTGCTCAACTCATCGACGCGCGGCGGGTGTTTGCTACCCCGGCCAAGAAAGGGGCCGGCCTCCGGTCAGCCTTTCTGCAAGCCGGCATCCTGCGCCAAGGGTCACGCTAAGAGTCAGGTCTCTCATTCGAAAAATCGGTCCGATCAACACAGGTGAGCCCGTTGTAAATGATCAACCTCATCCACTTGGCCTACTCGTTGTCGTTGCTGTCGTACCTGGTTCGCGACATTCTGTGGCTGCGACTCATGGCGATTGCTTCACATCTGTGTTTTTTTACCGTGGTGTACCTGCGTCCTCCCGCCCCCGACTGGACCGTTCTCAGCTGGTTTGTGGTGTTTCTGCTGATCAATACCAGCCACGCCGCCCGGCTCGTGTACGAGCGGCGCCTTGATCAACTCAGTCCTGAAGAGGAGCACCTGCGACAAGTATCGTTTCCGGCCCTCAATAAGGTATCGGTCAAGAGACTGCTGCGCCGGGGTAGCTGGGAGACACTACCCGCGGGGTCTGAGCTGACCCACGAGCATCAGGTTCCGGCGCGCATGTACTTGATCGCGGAGGGGCAGGTTGAGGTTCAGGTGGACGGCCGCAAGGTTGCAATGCTGGATCCGGGGCATTTTGTCGGTGAGATGGCTTTACTCGCCGGACAAGCGGCCAGTGCGACCACTATCTCGTGCACCTCGGTGCGTTGTCTGGTGTGGGACCGAGCTTCCCTGGACCGCAGACTGGGGCGGGACAGCGATTTGCGCTCGACCCTCTATGCCGCAGCGGGGAGCAACCTGTCGAGAAAAATCGCGATGCAAAATATGGAGTTCCGTTCAGCGTTCGAGAATTCTGCAACTGCAGGCACTGAGGGAACGCCGGACCACGGCTGACAATCTGTATCGAAACGTGTACGGCTGGTTGGAGCGCGCGTATCGTGGACGAAGCTTAGCCGCGGGTCTCGGGCCCCATCGACAGGTCGATACACCGACCACCTGGTAGCAGCAAAACCACAGCAAATGACTTATGCTCGCCGCCTGCGCTTTGGGCATGCCGGCTGGCAAATGGGCGACCCGGCTATCGGAGGAACGATGCACGCAATTCAACGCCACGCGGCAATTCACCAGATCTGGATCTTGATTCTGTTGACACTCGGTCTGTTCGGTCCGGCACAGGCCGAGACAGTGTTGCGGCTCTGCACGGGCAGCCCCGGGAAAACATACATCAAAGTCGGGCAACAGATTGCGGACATTGCACCCCAGCTCACGGCCGGCGGACTCAGAGTCGAAGTCATCCCCTCGGGCGGCTCCATCGACAATATGAACCGAGCACTGGCCGGTGAGTGTGACGGCTTCATTGCCCAGGGAGATGCGATCGACTTTTACACCCGGCAGATCAACCCGGATGCGGCAAGCAAGTTCAGAGTGATGGGCGAACTGTACAAAGAGCTGACACTGCTGGTTTGCCGGCGGGGCAGTGGTATCGATGATCTGGATGACGTGGATTACGGCACGGTGGCGGCTGGGAACATGGGCAGTGGCTCGCTGGCAACCCTGCTCAATCTGCAACGTCTCGAACCCGGCGACTATGGTGATATGAAAATCTTCCCCGCCAACGGATTCGAAGGCGCCATTGCTGTGATCAACGGTCAGGCGGATTGCATGCTTGACGTCATAGCGCCACAGTCGGATCTGATGCGAACTCTCAACGACAATGAACAGACCGCCGATCAGCTCTATTTTGCCGAAGTCGACAACGACGATCTCGAGGACTATGAGGTGGACGGCAAGCAAATCTACACGCTGGTCACATTCGACGACGAGACCTATCCCAATCTCAGCACACTGGGGGATCCCGAAATGCTGGCAATCAGCGCGGTGCTGGTTCTCAAGCAGGATTACGCCATTGCCAACCCACAGGCCGTTTCCGCGGTTTCCATGCTGTTGCTGATGGCGTCCAAGGACATCCAGGCGGTGGCCTACGGCGAGTCCCGGCCCTTCCAAGAGTAGAGCGAAGGATGAGTACAGGCGTTGCCGGCGTCTGTCACAGAGGGTGCCTGTAGGGAGGATCGACGGATGGACGAAGCGCCGATCGGCGGTATCGGACTCACGCTGCTGAAGGTCTATGACCAACGTCCCGGCCCGGACGGGGTAACCGCGGGGTGCGCCCACGTGCACGCGCTCACCGATGAGGCTTACTTCGGGCTTGCCGGCGAGGGCGCGGTCGAGCTCCATCACCCCGTCGAGGGGTTTCGCCGCGTCCCGATTAGCTCCGGCACGTTCGTGCAGTTTGCCGCCGGTATCCTGCACCGATCGGTCAGCACCGATGGGTTGGAGGTTCTCGCGATCATGGGCAATGGCGGTCTCGCAGAGCGCGGGGACGCGCGGATCTACTTTGGCGCGGAGGTCGACGCCGATCCCGAGCGCTACCAGAAGTTGCGCGCGCTCTCCGCGCGCGGACTCGACGGAGCACTGGAGCGGCGCGACGCCTCGGCACGGGCGTACACACGGTTGCTCGATCTATATCAGAGTGATCGCGGAGCGTGGCGCGTCGAGCTCGATCGTTTCATCGCTGTCCATCGCGCCATCATCGCGGCCTCGCGCGAAACGATGGCCGCCGCGATCCAGGCTGGGCCGGCGCAGGTCGCCGAGCACGCATTCGAGCGGCTTGCGGGCGCCGTTGCCGAGGCCGGTGTGGTGCGAGCGTGGACAGCCGGCCAGTCTCCGGTCACCTATGGCATGTGCGGTGTGCTGCGTCCGATCGTTGCGATGCCGCTTTCCCCCCGATGAGCCGACGGTCCCGCGGGCGCCGCCGTGCTTCCACGGACGATCAGCTTCGACTGGTAGAGCACCACGGCACCGTCGGTTCGCGGCTGGTCGCCCTTGCGCTCCTCGCGCACCCGACGCACCAGCAGATCCGCGGCGGCTGTCGCCAGGTCGCGCGCCGGCAGCTGGATCGTCGTCATCCCCTTGCCCCACCACTGAAATGGGGTGCCGTCGCCGAAGCCGACCAGCGAGAGTTCCTCCGGGACGCGGACGTCGGCGTCGCGTACCGCCTGCAGGACACCGATCGCGATCCGCAAGCCGCCGGTGACGATCGCGGTCGGTGGTTTCGGCACGGCGAGCAGCGCGCGCGCCGCCTCACGCCCGAAACCTGCCCGTGGTGGTCCGGTCCGTACCAGCGACTCGTCGCATTCGACACCCGCGTCGGCGAGTGTGGCACGGTACGCGCGCAGCCTGCTGCTGCCAGTGCTGAGTGACTTGAACCCACCGACGTAGCCCATGCGCACATGGCCCAGTGACAGCAGGTGGCGCACCGCGCTGCCGATCGCCGCCTGATCATCGATCCCCATCCAGTCCGAGTCGAGTCCCGGGCACCGACGGACCAACTGCACCAGCGGCGCGCGGCGCAGCAGGGTGCGCGTTTCGCGGGTAGGCGCCGGGCTCGGCACCAGGACGATCCCGGCCGCGCGCGCCTCGGAGAGTTCACGCACTTGCCGGTTCTCGGTGTCGGGGTCGTCCTCGGTGATCGCAAGTACCAGCTGCAGGCCGGCGCGGTTGCAGGTCTCCGCCATCGCCTTGGCGACGATCGCGTAGAAATCGTTGCGGATGTCAGGCAGCAGCAGCCCGGCGAGCGCGCTGCGCCGCCCGCGCATCGTGCGCGCGGCCGAATGGGCGACGTAGCCGAGATTGCGCGCCGCCGCCCGCACCCGCGCCTTGGTGGCAGCGCTGGTGCGAGGGTGGTCCGCAAGAGCCCGCGAAACCGTCGAGTGCGAAATCCCGAGCTGCGCGGCGATGTGCTTGATGGTCACAGGTCCAGGCATCGGATAGATGATAGCGCAGAACCGAAGGCCGGATCATGCAACCGTGATCACTAGGTCGACTATCCTGAGCCCCTCTGTAACATGGTGACAATAAATGAATAGACGGGATTTCGTGGCTCTCGCTCAAGGTGTTCTGATGCGATGAACTCGATTGACAATGCACACGTTCTCACTATATCGTCGCGCGGTCGGGCCGCCGAAATCGATGCCACGGACATCTGGTGAGAAATGCGGGCTAAGCGTGTCCGGCCAGCCAACGAACCGGAGGAGAGAACTCATGTCCAGATTTATTACCGCGCTCGTGGTCGTGCTGTGCATCGGCGCACCGGCACAAGCGAGTGCTGAATGGAAACCCACCAAGCCTATCCGCATCATCGTGCCCTGGAGTGCCGGCGGGTCGACCGATCAATTCGTACGCGTCGTCGCCGGTGACCTCGAGGATGCCCTCGGCCAGAAGGTCGTGGTCGTCAACCAGACCGGTGGTGCCGGCGCGGTGGGCACGAAGGCGGCCCTGGAAGCCGACAAAGATGGTTACACCTGGACTGCGGGCGCCGCCAAGGACCTTGGCACCTATGTCGTGACCGGCGCGATCGACACCCGCCTGCAGGACTGGAACCTGTTCCTGGGACTGGTGAACTACACTGTGCTGTCGGTGAACCCTGACTCGAAGTTCCAGTCGGTCGACGACGTTGTTGCCGCCATGAAGTCCGACCCCGGCTCGGTGACGATTGCGACCGGTGGCATCAACTCCGCCAGCGGCGCTTCCGCCGAGGCGATCAAGGCAGCCGTCGGCGGTGACTACAAGATGGTGACCTACGACGGTGGCAACCCGGCGGTGCTGTCCACCGTTGCTCACGAGACCGAAATCACCACCCAGCTGGTGTCGGAACAATACGAGATGCTGCGCGCGAAGCGTCTCAATCCACTCGCGGCCTTCACGCCCCAGGCGGTGGCAATCCCGGATGTCGGGACGGTGCCGTCGATCACCCAGTGGGTGCCGGTGAAAGTCGGCCCGGTGAACTTCGGTATCTGGGCGCCGAAGGGGATTCCGCCAGAGGTTGTCGAGACCATGAGCGCGATCTGGGATACCAAGATCAGAAACTCCGAGCGGCTCGCCGAGTATGCGCAATCGAAGGGGCTTACGGTGAACGTGCTGATGGGGGATGCTGCCTATGATTATGCGTTTCCGACCACGCAGATCAACGCCTGGCAGATCCACGACGGTGGCAAGTCGAAGGTGAGCCCGGACGAGGTCGGTATTCCGCGGCCCTGACCGAACGGGTCTCCGTTCGGTACCGGCTGCGAAGGCGATGGCCAAGGCTGACTTCGTGACCGGACTGATCCTGCTCGCGCTCGGGGTCTACATGATCTTCGAGGGGCTGCGTCTGCCGGGCGCCGGCGGCTTTATCGAGGTCGGCGGCGAGCCCGGCCGGGTGCCGATCATGGTGGGCAGTGCGATCGCACTGCTGGCGATGGCGCTGGTCGGCCGCGCGATCGCGCGCGGTGGCTACCGGCTGCGGGTGACGGCGCCGATTCCGGCGGCAGTGCGCGTCGGAGCGCGGCGTTGCTTGGCGGTCGCGGCGCTGTGCTCGTTTTACGCGGTGGGTCTGCTCGGTGCCGAGATCGGAGCTTGGAAGGTGGCCTACCATCAGGCGACGTTCGCGTTCCTGCTGGTATTCGTGGTCGCCTTCGAATGGCGTTTCGCACCAGAACTCGCCGCCGGCAGCCGTGCGTTCTTCGACCGCCGCGCCCCGGTGCTCGCGCGCGCGGTCGGGGCGGTGTTCGCATTCGTGCCGCCGCGCGCGGCCCCCTACCTCTGGCTGCTGACCGTGGCGTTGCTCCAGGCGGCTCTGGTGACCTGGGCGGTGACCTATCTGTTCGAGCAGCAATTCTACGTCAAGTTGCCCTGACGCGGATTCTCGAGTGCTCTCGTGACCGAAATCGCCGCCTATCTTGCGACCACGCTCGGGCATATCGCGGCGGCGATCACCCTGTTCTCGACCTGGGAGATGGCGCTCTACGTCGCCGGTGGAACGCTGCTCGGAATGGCGATCGGGATGTTGCCGGGTCTTACCGCGACCATGGGCGTCGCGTTGCTCACCACGCTTACCTATCGGATGGAGCACGACACCGCGTTGCTGATCCTGATATGTCTGTACGTGGGTGCCATCTACGGGGGCAGCCGTAGCGCCATCCTGCTCAATATTCCGGGCACGCCGGCGAACGCGGCGACGACCCTCGACGGGTACCCGCTCGCCAAGGCCGGCAAAGCCGGAGCGGCGATGGGAGTGGCCACCACCGGATCGTTCCTCGGCACCGTCATCGGAATGTTCTTTCTGGCCACCATCGCGCCGGTGCTCGCGGACTACGCTCTCCAGTTCCAGACCCATGAGTTTTTCTGGCTGGCGCTGTTCGGGATCCTGATCTCGGGACAGCTCACCGCGGTCGAGGATCCCCTCAAGGGGTGGATCGCGGGGTTCCTTGGACTCGCGGTGGCGATGATCGGGCAGGAAGGGCTGTACATGACCGACCGCTTCACGTTCGGCTACACCGAGATGCAGGGCGGGGTGAATCTGATCCCGGCGATGGTCGGTGCGTTCGGGTTCTCCGAGGTGATCGCGGTGATGTATGCGCGCCGGGCCGTGGTGGTGCGTGCATCGACGCGGCTGCGCGAGGTGATTCCCGATTGGCGCGACGTGCTGCGTTACCGACGCACGATTGTCCGCTCCGGGGTCCTTGGCACCTTCATCGGTGTTATCCCCGGGGTCGGCGAGGACATCGGCGCCTGGGTTTCCTACGCAGCGGCGCGACGCGTCTCGAAGGAGCGTGAGAAGTTCGGCAAGGGCTCGGTCGAAGGATTGATCGCGGCCGAGACCGGTAACAGCTCGGCGGCGCCCGGCGCGCTCATCCCGGTGCTCACGCTCGGAATTCCGGGCTCGGCGCCGGCCGCGGTGCTCCTCGCCGCGATGGTGCTGCACGGAGTGCGTCCGGGGCCGATGATCATGTTCGAGTTCCCGACCTTCGTCTACGAAGTCGTGGTGATGGTGCTGTTTGCGGCGATCGCGATCGTGGTGTTCGGGATCCTGCTCACGCCGATGCTGCTCAAGGTGCTGGTGATTCGGCGCGAGCGCCTGATGCCGGTGGTGTTCGTGCTGTGCGTGATCGGCAGCTATGCGATCCAGCAGCGGATGTTCGACGTGTGGGTGATGGTGATCTTCGGGGTTCTTGGCTTCGCGCTTCGGCAGATGAAGTATCCGATGGCGCCGCTGGTGCTCGGGATCGTGCTTGGCGGCATCTTCGACAAAAGCTTCCGGCGCTCGTGGGTGATCAACGACGGCGACTTCACCTTCTACTTCGGTCGTCCGATCAGCGTCGTGCTGATGGCGCTGTGCGTGCTCACCCTGGTGATGAGCTTTGGCCCGCTGCGGCGCCTGGTGACCGGTGCGTGGGGGGCGCTGGTCGGGCTCGGTGCGTCGTTGCTGGCACGGGTGTGCCATCGGGATCGCCGGTGAGCGTCGAGGCGCGCGGGCGTTTTGCCCTTGCCCGGGATCCACTCGCGCTCCCGCCCGGTGCGTCGGCGCGGACGACGCGCGCGGTGCTGTCGTACGCAGGCGGTCCGGTGCTGGCGTTCACCCAAGGCCTATTCCGCCCCTGCCTGCACCCGGTGCTCACGCCCGCGGGCCACTGCGTGACCGCCGCGCACCCAGCTGACCACCCGCATCACACCGGTGTGTGGATCGGCGCCGACCGCGTGACCTGGCGCGCGGCCGGTGGCGCGGGCGAGGCGTACACCTACAACTTCTACGTCGACGAGGTCTTCCAGGGGCGAGCACCTGGCAGCATCCGCGAGACCGGCTCGTCGTCTGCAGGGGACGCGCACGGCATGCGGGTGGTGCAGGAGCTGGAGTGGCGTGGTCCCTGCGAGTGGGGCGCCGCGGCTGGCCGTCTGGTGCTTGTGGAGCGGCGCGAGACCAGGGTCGAGCTCGCAGCAGACGCATTCCTGATCGATCTGTTCTCCGAGTTGCGTGCGGTGGCGGGCGCG
>CBDVAK010000133.1:0-9171 GCA_965371945.1 uncultured Candidatus Competibacteraceae bacterium | reverse complement strand
CGGCGGCTGTGCAGGCGCGCGAGATCGTCGAGCAGGGTGGGGGGCGTCTGCCGGTTGTTACCACCCTGCACGGTACCGATGTCACCGTGGTGGGGCAGGACCGCTGGCTGCGACCGGTGCTCAAACATGCGCTGGAGCGCTGCCAGGCGGTAACGGCGGTGTCTGAGTCGCTGCGCGTACAGACCGTGAGTGATCTCGGGGTCAAATGCCCGATCCACGTCATTCCCAACTTTATCGATATGGATCAGGCGTTCTGCGACGGGCGTGATGCGCCGCTGCGCACTGATTATGCTTCGCGGGGGGAACGGCTGATCTGCCACGTGTCCAACTTTCGGCCTATCAAACGGGTGGGTGATGTGGTGCAGGTGTTTGCCCGCATTCGCGAGCATATGCCGGCACGGTTGCTGATGGTGGGTGACGGGCCGGATCGCAGCCAGGTGGAAGTTCTGGCCCGCAAGCTCGGGTTGGGCGATTCGGTGGTGTTTTTTGGCAAGCTCAGAGCACCGCAGGAGGTGGTGGCAAGAACCGACCTGCTGTTGTTGCTTTCCGAGCAGGAAAGCTTCGGCCTGGCAGCCCTGGAAGCGATGGCCTGCGGGGTGCCGGTGATCACCAGCGATCGCGGTGGGCTGCCATTCGTAAACCGGCATGGCGAAAGTGGTTATGTAAGCCCGCTGGGAGACGTGGACGGCATGGCTCAACAAGCCATCGGTCTGCTGTCCGACCCGGCGCTGTTGCAACACTTCAGGGATGGCGCCCGCAAGCGGGCCCGGGATTTCGACATCCAACGGGTGATCCCGCTATACGAGCAACTCTATCGCAGTCTGCTGACTGCTTCCTGAGGTGATATGCGCACGCGCAGCTGTTGAAACAGGAATGGCGCACCGTCCGCCGCGGGTTGGTAGCGGACTCGGATTTCGTCGAAAGCCTTGAGCGCGGCCGGCAGGTCTTCCCCGGGCGCGAGTTCGAAGGCGTCTATTCCGCAGCGCGCCATGGCGTAGAGGTGGTCCCGCCGCGCGCCCAGTGCCCGCATCTCGCCTCGGTAGCCGAATCGATCGCGCAGCAACCATGCCTGCGTGTAGCCCCGTCCCTCGGCGAAACCGGACGCCTCCAGCGCGATCAGATCGAGCTGTTGCAATTTATCGCGCAGTACTTCCACCGAATCCTGCGGTTGCAAGCGGACCCCGGTACGGCCCCTGCGGGTGAGCAGACTCTGCCCGTGCTGCAGCCAGCGCCCGACCGACACCGTGATGTCGCCGTCGCCGGCCGGCTCCTGGTCAGCCAAGTGCCGCCAGCGACTCGTGCACGTTCCCTGCTTGTCGATGATCCGCATACACGTGACTCCTGAAAGGATGGATTCCAATACGTTGAAATGTCGAGTGGAAACTCTCGCTATCCAGGCGATGGTGGAGATAAACCTGGAGGATTCGGTCGATGGTTTCCGCAACATTGTCCCTGGCCACCGCCGGGCCCAGTCGCTGACCCAGCGCGGCGTCAGCGCCGGAAGTACCGCCGAGGGTGATCTGGTACCATTCGGCGCCTTTTTTGTCCGCGCCGAGTATGCCGATGTCACCGACATGGTGATGACCGCAGGCATTCACGCATCCTGAAATCCTGATACTGATATTGCCGAGTTGGTACAACTCGTCGAGATCCTGGTAGCGCTCATTGATCTGGCTGGCAATCGGGAGTGTTCCGGCATGTGCCAGCGAGCAATAGTCAAGCCCCGGGCAGCAGATCATGTCATTGAGCGTGCCGATATTCGCGGTCGCAAGCTGCCGGTGGTCCAGTGCATGCCAGAGCGCCACCAGGTCTGCTTCCCCAACGTGCGCCAGCACCAGGTTCTGTTGGTGGCTGACCCGAATTTCCCCAAAACTATAACGGTCGGCGAGGTCGGCAACCGTCTCCATCTGCGCCGCGCTGGCGTCGCCCGGCGCGGCTCCGGTGGCTTTGAGCGAGACATAGACGACACGATAACCCGGTACCTTGTGTGCTGCCGTGTTGTGCTGGTACCAGCGCGAGAAGCGCGTATCCAGCATCCAGTTGGAGGTCGCGATGCTGTTATGCCGCGACGGCTCGTAAGGGGGCGGGGTAAAAAAGCTTCGAAAATGCTCGATGTCGTCGTCACCGATTCGCAGTGAGCCGTCCCTGATCAGCTCGAATTCCTGTTCGACCTGGTCGCGGAATGGCTGCGCGCCCAGCGAGCGCACCAGGATCTTGATCCGTGCCCGGTGGATGTTGTCGCGTCTGCCGTGCAGGTTGTACACCCGCAGGATCGCCTCCACATAGGCCAGAAGATTGTGCCTGGGCAGGAATTCACGTAATACCACGCCCAGATAGGGTTTACGCCCCAGGCCGCCGCCGACCTGAACCCGGAAGCCGGTTTCGTTGTCTGCCCCGCGCACCAGGCGCAGACCGATGTCATGGATGGCGGTTGCCGCGCGATCGGCAGTGGCGCCGGAAACAGCGATCTTGAACTTGCGTGGCAGCCACAGGAACTCCGGGTGCAGCGTCGACCACTGGCGCAGCATTTCGCAATAGGGTCGCGGATCTTCGATTTCGTCGACTGCCACACCGGCCAGATGATCGGTGGTGACGTTGCGCACGCAGTTGCCGCTGGTCTGGACCGCATGCATCTGCACG
This sequence comes from uncultured Candidatus Competibacteraceae bacterium, assembly GCA_965371945.1. Taxonomy (GTDB): domain Bacteria; phylum Pseudomonadota; class Gammaproteobacteria; order Competibacterales; family JAHEDQ01; genus CBDVAK01. The sequence continues at coordinate 6,531 of CBDVAK010000133.1, read as the reverse complement.
CTGGCCAGCTGGTCGAGTATGTCGGCGGCCTGCCCGAGTTTCGGCCAATTGAACTGGATATTTTGACGGGTGGTGAAATGACCGAAGCCGTGGTCATAGCGGCGGGCGATGTCCGCGAGTTTGCGGAGCTGGCCTGAATTCATCATCCCGTACGGGATCGCAACACGCAGCATATGGGCGTGAAGCTCCTGGTAGAGCCCGTTGCGCAAACGCAGCCCCTTGAACTCCTCGTCGTTCAGTTCACCGGTCAGGTGGCGCTGCACCTGATCGCGAAACTGCGCCGCGCGTTGCTCGATGAAGGCCTGATCCAGTGGGTTGTATTGGTACACAGTCGCTTTCCGAAGTTGTGTCTATGGACTCTGAAAGCTAGTGAAGTGCGGTGGGCGAGGCAAGCGATTATAGAAAATAATGCTATTGTTCGTGTAAATACGGAAAGAATGTAGAAAACCATCTCCCAACAATCGATATGTGGAGAAGTTCAAGCTATGGATGAAACCGACAGGAAAATATTGTCACTGCTGCAGCAGGACGCGAGCCTGTCGATCAAGGAAATCGCGCGCCAGATTCATCTGTCACCGACCCCTTGCTGGAAACGTATCCAGAAGCTGGAACAAACGGGGATTATCCGCGCGCGGGTGGCTTTACTCGATGCCGGCAAGGTCAACGCCGATGTCACCGTGTTCGTCGCCATTCGCACCGATCAGCATAGCCGGGCGTGGCTGGATCGTTTTGCCAAGGTGGTCAGGTCGATGCCGGAGGTGGTCGAAATCTATCGCATGAGCGGCGACGTCGACTATCTGTTACGGGTCGTGGTGCGGGATATCGGCGCCTATGACGAGTTCTACAAGAAACTGATCGAACGCATCGAGCTTGCCAGCGTCACTTCCAGCTTCGCCATCGAGTGCATCAAACACACCACGGCATTGCCTATCAACCTGTAGCTACGGAACCCGGACCCACTCGCATGCGTGCTACTTTACCCAGCCCAGTACATCGCGGATCACCGACCAGCGAGGTTGCTTGGGTACTGCGTTCTTGCCCAGGATCCAGTAGTCGTAGAGCCGATCGACCGTGCCATTGGCTTTGTTGAGCGAGACCCAGTTGTTCATGTAGCTGACGAACCGTGAGTCGTTGACCGGCACTGCATAACCCAGCGGCACGCGGTAGATAGCGGGTTTTGGTACAGCGATCGAAAACTTGGGATACAGCAAGGTCCATGCGGAGCCGCTTTCGGCTGTTCCCAGCATGGCATGCACGCTTTCCCGGCCCGATTCGAAAAACTCCTGCGGTGAGTCCAGGGTCACGATCTCGACCTGGGGCAACGCCCGCTTCAGCAGATCGGCATAGAACTGATCACCCTTGCCGGGTATGGCGATGGTCAGCGGGTCCATGGCCTTGAGCCGCTCCAGGTCCGAGAACTGCGCGCGCAGATAGTCTCTGACCACAAATGCCAGAGTGACTTCCATATAGGGGAGCGAAAACTCCATCACACGCATGCGATCGGAGGTCGTGGTCAGCCCCGACATGACGATATCGAAATCGCCACTTGCCAGTTGTTCAGCGATCTCGCCATGTTTGAAGGGCACGAAAGCGAGCTGTACGCCAAGTTCGGTGGCCAGCAGATTGGCCATTTCCACATCCAGTCCGACCAGCTTGTCGTCTTCGTTGAAGTAGGCGAATGGCAGGCTGTCGGGACTGTAGCCTACGCGCAGTTTGCCCCGTTCCAGAACCGCGTCCAGCCTCGATTGTCCGGCTACCGGTGCGATCGGTTCCGGTGGCGCCTTGTAGACCCGGGCCGGTTTGCCACCCAGTTGCAACTGCATGTTGCGAACCACCTGAGCTTCGCGGTAGGTGGTGTCCACGAAATAGGTGAAATAGACGCGGGTGGCAATGATCACTCCGGCCATCACCACCACGGTGATGGCGATGAAACGCAAGATCCTGAGCGGCGAGAACCGCAACTGACCGGTAATCGCACAAGTCACCGTCAGTGCTAGAAACACCACGTGCATGGCCGCCAGCAGGGTCGAGAAACGGGTGTTGACCACCGTGCTGACCAGAAAGAGCTGGAACATGTCAGCCGGTATCTGCAGTGAATCGAGCAGGAAGGGGATGGCAACATTGACACTGCCGAAGAAAGTCACCAGCCCGGAGACAATAAAGGATGGGTACTGACTCAACGGCACGTCGGTGCCGGTATACCAGGCCGCGAACAGCACGAACACCATCATCATCAGCTTGCCGACATTGGGGAAGTTGAACGATACCGGCACCACGATGTCGACCAGTGGCCCGGATTCCTTCTCGTCGAGCTGGTATTGGGTGAACAGGCTCTTGGTGTTTTCGACCAGTATTGGCAGGATTACGAACAGATTGCCGGTCGAGAATGCGGTCAGCATGGCATCCCTGGTCATACTCAGTACGTCGCGATAGCGAAATGGCGTCAAGGCGCTGATCAGGCCGGGCAGGATCCAGAAGGTGGCTACGCTGCAGCCCACCACAAAGGCGATCAGATAGACCTGCAGCCGCTCGAACTCGCTTACGCTCATGGTCGCGGCTGCGCCGACCGCAATGGCGAAGATGCCATAGGGGCTCAGGTTGACCACAAAGGAGGTGACTCCGGTCAGCGCCTTGGTGATCACCCGCAGCGGATCGAGCACGCTGTCCTTGCCGGGCACGGCGATCAGCGCGACGCCGGTGGCGATACTGAACAACACCACCGCGGGCACCATGTTGTTGGCCAGCGAGTTAAAGGGGTTGGCGGGGATGTAGAGGTTGAGCAGATCCAGCGCCTTGGGCGCTTCCAGCAGTGCGGTGCTGAAGAATGCCGCCGACACCCGTGAGGGGAAAGCCAGTGGCATGGACAGCATCACCGCGAAGGCGACCACCCAGGCGACCAGCAGCATGATGCCGCCCTTGATGGCCAGCAACTTGGCTTCGGCTAGTTTCAGGCTGCCCAGTCCGGAGATCAGCGAGAAAGTCACATAGGGTAGCACCGACATCTGCAGCAGCAGCACGAAAGCCTTGCCCAGCACGTTCATCCAGCCGACCATCTCGCCGAAGAACAATCCGACGCCGATCCCTGCGATCAGCCCGATCACGATCTTTGCGGACAGCGACAACGGCTTGCGTTCAGCCTTGTCATTCATGGCGGCGTCATCCCGGGCAGTGCAACCGTCCAGACCGATGGACGGCCGGCGTTGGACACGCCAGCCGTCTTTTGATCACCAGTCGGGTTTTTCAAACAACGGCAGGTCGCCCGCCGCCGGTGGCGGGTCCAGCGATTCCGGTGGCGGCGGCGCCGGCAACAGGCTGCCCCAGTCGGTACGCTGGGCCATCACTTCCTGTAGTGATTCCGGTATGAACTCGCGGCCTTCACGGATTTCCCAGCCGCCACCCAGCGCCTTGTAGGTGGATACCAGGTTGAGCACGATGTTTCCCTTGCTGGCGGTGAGCGAGTCCTCATCCCGGACCAGATCTTTCTGCGAGTCGAGCACCCGCTGGTAGTCGACGGCGCCGTCCCGATACTGGATCAGCGACAGGTCCACCGAACGCTGCGATGCACTGACGGCTTGGCGCAGAAACGCCACCCGCTTCTGGGTTTCCAGGAAGCCGGTGAGGCCGTCTTCGACCTCGCGGGCGGCATTGAGCACGGCGTTCTGGTAGTTGACCACCAGTTGCTGATAAGCCGCATCCTGTACCCGCACGTTGTTCTTGAGACGTCCGTAGTTGAATATCGGCCAGCTGAAACCGGGACCGATCTGATAGGTCAGGCTGTTGGAGTCGAACAGGTTGGTGAAGGTGGCGCCCTGGTTGGCGCTGCTGGTCTGCCAGCCCAGGCTGCCGAAGATGGTGAACTGCGGAAACAGATCCGCGCGTGCAACCCCGATTTGTGCGCTCTGGGCGGCGGCGTTCAGTTCGGCCTGGCGAATATCCGGACGTCTGCGCAGCAGATCCGACGGCATGCCGACAGCGATTGTGGAAGGTGCTGCCGGGATACCCTTGTTATTCGTCAACAATGACTGTATGTCGCCCGGCGGCATGCCGAGTAAGGTGCTGAGGGCATTTTCCGATTGCCGCAACCCGATCCGGAACGACGGGATGGTGGCCTCGGTATTCTTCAGCAGGGTAGTGGCCTGGGTGACGTCGAGCTGGGTGGTGGCGCCATTGCGAAACCGCACCTGCGCCAGTTGCAGGCCGCGGCGCTGGATCTGGGCATTGCTCTCGGCCAGCCTGATCCGTTCCTCGAAAGTACGGATGTTGACATAGGCGCGCGCCACTTCCGCGGTGAGCGTCACCAGCACATTGTCGTAGTTGGCCACCTGGCTGATCAGATTGGCCTCGGCGGATTCCACCCCGCGCCGGAACCGTCCCCATACATCCAGTTCCCAACTGGCGTCGAAACCGGTCTGATAGTTATAGAAAAAGCGGTCGACGTTGGCCTGGTTGGGGCCGTTTTCGCTGATTTGATTCATGGTGGCGACGCCACCCACGGTTTGTGATTGCGGGTACTGGAGCCCCACTGCGATACCCAGTTGGGCCCTGGCCTGAAGGATACGCAGACCGGCAACTTGCAGATCGAGGTTCTGGTCGTAGGCTCGCTGTACCAGGGAATCCAGGGTCGGGTCGTTGAACAGCGTCCACCAGTCGCCGTAATCGACCGCTTCGGCCTTGATTTCCCCACCGCCGGCTTCCATCCATTTGTCGGTAACGCTCGCCTCGGGCGCCATGAAGTCAGGCCCCAGGGTGGTACAGCCGCCCAGCAACAGCGCCGTCATCGTGATTCCTGTGGCGGCGGCCTGGACGGCACGGCCGCGTATGCCGTGGCCTGCCCGGTGTGGTGATGTCATCGTCATGATTACTCCCCTGTTCTTGTCGGCATGGCCTGCGTGCGGCATTGCGGATCAGTAATTGTCGGGTACGAAGTGACGTCCCAGGGTACTCAGTACCGCCGCGTCGTCGTAGGCGTGTTTCTCATCCCGCGCTGGCAGCTTGGGCTGTTTGTAGGGCAGTTTCTTGTACGGAATCACACTCAGAAGATGAGAAATGCAATTCAGCCGGGCCCGTTTCTTGTCGTTGGAATCGACGATATTCCAGGGCGCATGGGGACTGTCGGTGCGTTGCAGCAGGGCGTCCCGCGCCAGCGAATAATCGTACCAGCGATGTCTGGACTCCAGATCCATGGGGCTCAGTTTCCAGTGTTTGGTGGGATTGTTGATGCGCTTCAGAAAACGCCGTTCCTGCTCCTCATTGGTGACGTTCATCCAGTACTTGATGAGGATGATGCCGTCTTCGATCAGATAGTGCTCGAACTCGGGCGCACCATTCATGAAGCGCTCGTATTCCTCGTCGTTGCAAAAACCCATCACCCGCTCGACCCCGGCGCGGTTGTACCAACTGCGATCGAAGATCACCACCTCCCCGGCGGCAGGGAAGTGTGGCAGATAGCGTTGTATGTAGAGCTGGGTCTTTTCGCGTTCAGTGGGGGCCGGCAGCGCCACCACGCGAAATACCCGCGGGCTGACCCGCTCGGTGATGCGCTTGATGACACCGCCCTTGCCCGCGGCGTCGCGCCCCTCGAACACGATCATCACCCGCAGGCCTTTGTGGCGCACCCATTTCTGTAACTTGCACAGTTCGACTTGCAACCGGTACAGCTCGCGTTCGTATTCCTTGTTTTTCAGTTTGGGGCGATCCGCAACCGATGTTGCCGGGCCCTCTTGCTCTTTCTTGTGCTTCTTGTCTTTCTTGTGTTTGCTCGCCATGGTTAATCCTCCAGTTGTTGCCAGGGTGTTGCCAGCTACGCGGTTTGCAGGGTTGCCGCAGATTCGGGTTCGGATTCGCGTCCGGACTTCTTGACCCGGAACATTACACAATAAAGCACCGGTACCAGGATCATGGTGATGAAGGTGCCGACGGCGAGACCCGACATGATGGTCACCGCCATGCCGACCCAGAACACATCCTGCAGCAGCGGGGCGACCCCCAGCACCGTAGTGGCGGCTGCCAGCGCGACCGGGCGCAGGCGCGCGGTGGCAGCGTCGATCACCGAATCGTAGGATGATTTGCCCAGTTCCAGGTTGCTGTTGACCTCATCGAGCAGCACGATGGCATTCTTGATCATCATGCCCGCCAGGCTCATGGCGCCCAGCAGCGACATGAAACCGAATGGTGTACCGGTAAACAGCAGACCCCAGGTGATACCGATGACCACGAACGGGATCACCAGCACAATCACCAGCATGTGTCGGAAAGTGTTGTAGAGCAACACGATCAGAAACAGGATCACCACGGCGGCCGGTATCATCCCCGGTATCAATGCTGCCTGGGAGTCGCGGGTGTCCTCGAACTCGCCACCCCAATCCATGGCATAGCCCGGCGGTAGTTCGATCGCCTCCAGCGCCGCCAGTACACTGGCCCGCTGGCTGGGGAAGGTAGCCTCGGGAATCGGATTGCTCTGCACCTTGATGGTGCGGCGGCGGTCCCGCCGTTTGATGATCGGATCTTCCCAGTCCAGCACCGTGTCATCGG
>CBDVAK010000132.1:0-9271 GCA_965371945.1 uncultured Candidatus Competibacteraceae bacterium | reverse complement strand
AACCACCGTATTCGGGATTCTTGTGTTGTCGGAGTATTGGCGCCGGAGGCCCGGTGGTCTGGATCGGCGAGGCTGTGGGTAGATCGGACAACGGCTGGTGCGCACGGCACACCCTACACCACGCCCGCCATCGGAGCCGCCATATAGGGTCTGCCGTGCGCACCATGGAGCGTGACGGTACAAACGGCCTCTTCCCATGTCCACCGGGTACCCCAGGGTCACCAGGCAGTCGCCGCAGTTGCTGTCCACCCTGCTGTATCTGGCTGCCATCCCGGTACGGGTGCTAGTCTCCCGAAACATCAACACCATTCGTCCCAACTCGCCTGCCTCACTGGCTAGGGTGTACCATCCGTCGACCTAGAGAGGAGAGACAAGCATGAGAAGAATCAACCGCAGACAAATTCTGCAAATGCTGTGCGCGACGGTCGCATTCGGCATCAGTGGCACAGCACTGCAGGCGGCGGAACCATTGAAAGTGGGGTTCGTCTATGTCAGCCCCATCGGTGATGCCGGCTGGACCTACCAGCACGAACTCGGCCGACTGCAGATGCAGGAAGCGCTGGGCGACAAGGTCGAAAGCAAATATATCGAGAACGTGCCTGAAGGGGGCGAAGCCGAGCGTGTCATCCGCCAGTTTGCCGCCGACGACTACGAGCTGGTCTTTACAACCTCTTTCGGCTATATGAACCCCACCCTCAAGGTCGCCAAGCGCTACCCCAAGGTGACTTTCGAGCATGCCACCGGGTACAAGAAGGCCAAGAACGTCGGCACCTACGTGGCACGCTTCTACGAAGGCCGCTATCTGGCCGGCATCCTTGCCGGCAAGATGACCAAGACCAATATCGCCGGTTATGTCGCCGCCTTTCCCATCCCGGAGGTCCTGCGCGGCATCAATGCCTTCACCCTGGGCATGCGCAGTGTCAATCCGGAGGCCGAGGTCAAGGTCATCTGGACCAATTCCTGGTTTGACCCGGGCCGGGAACAGGAGGCCGCCGAGGTGCTGATCGCGCAGGGGGCCGATGTGGTGACACATCACACCGACTCCACCGCGGTGGTCAAGGCAGCCGAGGAAAAAGGTATCTATGCAATCGGCTATCACTCGGATATGTCCAAGTACGGGCCCAACGCACAACTGACCGCGGTCACCCATCACTGGGGCGATTTCTATACGCAGATCGCTACCGAGGTCGTGGACGGTAGCTGGGAACCCCGCGATGTCTGGGGAGGCGTCAAGGAGGGCATGATCTCGCTGTCACCGATCAACGATGCGGTACCTGAAGACGTCAAGACGCTGGTAGCCGAACAGGAAGCCGCCATCAAGTCGGGCACGCTGCACCCTTTCCAGGGCCCGATCAAGAATCAGGCCGGTGAAGTGGTCGTGGCGGAGGGCGAGGCCATGTCCGATGCGGATCTGCAGAAGATGGAGTGGTACGTGGAAGGCGTGCAGGGCAAGCTGCCCAAGTAGCGTATCGGCTTGGGTTGCGACCACTGTCAGGTGGAACCCGGGTCCGGGTGGCACGCGCCACCCGGGGCCGGCCGCAATCAGGGAACAATAGTTTCGCGTTTGCAGGCTCGCGCCGCGGCGTAAACACCTGCCTTCGCGGCTTAGCGTCTAACTCTGGGAAGCCCCCGGGATGGAAGCATACATCGTCGACTGGCTGAGCCTGCTCGGACGCTGGGTACACATGATCACCGGGATCGCCTGGATCGGCGCCTCGTTCTATTTCGTGTGGCTCGACAACCACCTGCTGCCACCGGTGAATCAGGCCGATGTCGACAAGGGCGTGGGTGGCGAGGTGTGGTCGGTACATGGTGGTGGTTTCTACCATGCGCAGAAATACAAGGTGGCCCCACCGATGCTGCCGGAGGTCCTGCACTGGTTCAAATGGGAGGCCTATACGACGTGGCTGTCGGGCATGTTCCTGCTGGCCCTGATCTACTGGTACGGCGCTGCCATCTATCTGATCGATCCCGCGGTTGCCGAGCTCAGTGTGCCGCTGGCGATCGCCATCAGTATCGCCACCCTGGTCGGTGGCTGGCTGGTCTACGATCGTTTGTGCAAATCACCGCTGGGTCGCAACGATGCGGCGCTGGGCGTGGTGGTTTTTCTGTTTACCGTGGTGATCGCCTACGCGCTGTCACAGTTGTTCAGTGGTCGTGGCGCCTATATCCATTTCGGCGCCATGCTGGGCACCATCATGGTTGCCAACGTGTTTTTCGTCATCATGCCCGGGCAACGGGCGATGGTCGCCGCCACCCGCGGCGGCCAGACCCCCGATCCCGAGCCCGGTCTGCAGGCCAAACAACGCTCGGTACACAACACCTACTTCACCCTGCCGGTGCTGTTTGTGATGATCAGCAACCACTACGCGATGACCTATGGCAGCGCCTGGAACTGGCTGATCCTGCTGTTGATCTCGCTGGCCGGGGCGCTCATTCGGGTCTGGTTCGTTGCCCGTCACGCCGGCAAAGCCTCGCCGCTACCATTGCTGGGGGCGGGTGCGATCCTGCTGGGTCTGGTCATCGCACTGGCACCCCGCCCGCTGCCCGCACCGGAGGCTGGCGCGAGCGCACCCGTGTTCGGCCAGATCCGCGAGATCATCGTCCAACGCTGCAACGGCTGTCATACGGCGGCACCCACCCAACCCGGCTTCAGTGCCGCACCAAAAGGGATCGTGTTCGCGGACGACAGGGATATCATCGCTCAGGCCATCCAGATCCATCAGCAAACAGTGGTCTCGAAAGCCATGCCGATCGGCAATCTCACCGCCATGACGGATGCCGAGCGCACTGCCATCGACCAATGGTTCATGGCCGGAGCGCCGGGGCCATGAGCAACGCTGGAGCAGCACTGCAACCACTACCCAGCAAGATGCGGGAGCACGATTTCGTGCTGCATTTTGGCGCCCTGTACGAGCACTCGCCATGGGTTGCCCGGGAGACCTGGCAACGGGGACTCACGCCACAACAGGACTCGGTCGCGGGGCTGATCGCGGCGCTGTCGAGGACCATGCTGGATGCCGATCACGAACAGCAACTGGCGCTGATAAAGGCCCACCCGGATCTGGCCGGAAAAGCGGCTGTGCGGGGTGAACTGACCAGCGAGTCCAGTGGCGAGCAGGCCAGCGCGGGAATCGACCAGTGTGACCCGGAGGAGTTCGATCGCTTTCAGAAAGCCAACACCGCCTATCGACAGAAGTTCGGCTTTCCGTTCGTGATGGCAGTCAAGGGCAGCAACCGCCACGCGATCCTGGCCGCGTTCGAACAACGCCTGCAACACGATCCAGACACCGAGTTCCAGCAGGCGCTCACCGAGATCAACCGCATCGCACGGCTGCGACTGGAAACCCTGGCGGGCGCTGACCGCCAGACTCCCTGACTGGAACCGCAACATGTCCGGAACTACCCCCAAAGCCAGCCCTTTCCAGCAATGGATCGACCTTGCCCAACCCCGGCTGGGCTCTCGCGCGGTGTTCGCCACCGACGATTTCTTTGCACCCCGGGAACGCCTGATCGACCCTCGCGATCCGGTCTTCATCGCCGACAAGTTCGATGACCACGGCAAGTGGATGGACGGCTGGGAATCGCGCCGAAAGCGCGAGTCCGGCTACGACTACTGTATCGTCAGACTGGGGGTACCCGGGGTGGTGAACGGCCTCGATATCGATACCAGCCATTTTACCGGCAACTACCCGCCATCGGCTTCAGTCGACGCCTGCGTCAGTACCGACGAAGTCCCTGCCGGGGATGCAGTCTGGCGCGAACTGCTTGCCGCCACGCCGTTGCAGGGTGACTCTCACCACCTTCTGCCAGTCACTGATGGTGGCGTCGTGACCCATCTGCGGCTGAATATTTACCCTGATGGAGGCGTCGCCCGATTGCGGGTCTACGGAGAGGTCAGACCCGAGCGGGCCAACGTTCGCGTGGATGGCCTCATCGACCTGATCGCGATGGAGAACGGCGGTCGCGCACTGGCCTGCAACGACGAACACTTCGGTAGCATACACAACCTCATCGCACCCGGACGCGGGATCAACATGGGAGACGGCTGGGAAACCCGAAGACGCCGCGAACCCGGCAATGACTGGGCGATCATCGCCCTCGCCCAGCCCGGCGTGGTCACCAGGGTCATCATCGACACCGCCCATTTCAAAGGCAACTATCCTGATCGTGCCTCGCTGCAGGCGGCACGGGTCAGCGGGGGCAGCGCGGAGGTGATCGCCACCCAGAGTCTGTTCTGGGACACCCTCTTGCCGGAGGTTAGTCTGGGCATGGACGCCGAGCACGAATTCTCGGAGCAGGTGCTCGATACCGGCGCTGTCAGCCACGTGCGCCTGAACATATTTCCCGACGGTGGCATCAGCCGCATCCGCTTGCTCGGTCACTTCGCGGGTTGAGCCCGGATGCCCACCTACAACGCAACCGACAGCCTGCGGACCCGAGCCTTTCGGGGTCCGCTTCTGCATTGCCTGCGTGACCCGGGGCAAGACCACCACAACGACGCGATCGAATACCTGGATGATGCGCTACTGCTGGTCGAAAACGGCCGCGTTGCCCGCCTGGAACCCGCACAGCGGCTGTTGCCCGACCTCGGCGACAACGTGCCGGTCGAGGATCTGCGCGGCAAGCTGATCGTTCCGGGCTTCATCGACACCCATATCCACTACCCGCAGACCGATATGATCGCCAGCCATGGCGAACAGTTGCTGGACTGGCTGACCCGCTACGCGTTTCCCACCGAGCAGCAATTCGAGAACCCGCAACATGCGGCCGAGGTGGCGGATTTCTTCATCGATGAACTGTTGCGCAACGGCACCACCACCGCGCTGGTGCTGGGGACCGTGCATCCACAATCGGCCGACGCCATATTCGAATCCGCCCGCCGACGCGGTATGCGGCTGCTGGCCGGCAAGGTGCTGATGGACCGCAACTGCCCGGACTTCCTGCGCGATGACCCGGAACGCGGCTATCTCGATAGCAAGCGCTTGATCGAACGCTGGCACCATCAGGACCGTCTGGCGTACGCCATCACCCCGCGTTTCGCGGCAACCTCCAGTGACGCCCAGCTGCAGCAGGCCGGGCGCCTGGCCAGCGAACACCCCGACGTCTATGTGCACACACATGTCGCGGAGAACCGGGATGAAGTCGAGTGGGTGGCGCGGTTGTTCCCATGGAGCCGCAGCTATCTGGATGTCTACGAACACTATGGCTTGTTGCGCGAACGCTCGGTGTTCGCCCACTGCATCCACCTCGACGACCAGGATCGCCAGCGCATGTCCGACAGCGGCGCCGCCATGGCGTTTTGCCCGACCTCCAACCTGTTTCTGGGCAGCGGACTGTTCGACCTGCAAGCGGCCAACGAACTCGGGATACGGGTGGGGCTGGCCACCGACGTCGGTGGTGGCACCAGTTTCAGCATGTTGCTAACACTCAACGAAGCCTACAAGGTCGCGCAGATGCGCGGGCAGACTCTGACCCCCGCCAGGGCCCTCTATCTGGCTACCCTGGGTGGTGCCCGGGCACTGTATCTGGACGATCATATCGGCAATTTGTGCCCCGGCAAGGAGGCCGACTTCATGGTGCTGGACCCTGCCGCCACACCCTTGATCAAGCGCCGCATGAGTACCACCACAGACCCCCTGGAACGCTTTTTCATATGGATGATGCTCGGTGATGACCGTGCCGTCGCAGCCACCTGGCTGACCGGTCGTCTGTGCCACCCCAACCACAGCCAGGAACCCGCATCGTGAGTGAACACTACCCAAGGGATCTGATCGGTTACGGCGCCACACCCCCGCAGCCACACTGGCCCGGTGAGGCCATGCTCGCGCTGCAGTTCGTCATCAACTACGAAGAAGGCGGCGAGAACTGCATCCTGCACGGCGACTCGGCCTCCGAGGCGTTTCTGTCCGAGACCGTGGGTGCGCAACCGCTGCCCGGCGTGCGTAACGTCAACATGGAATCGGTCTACGAATACGGCGCGCGGGTGGGTTTCTGGCGTTTGCATCGGTTGTTCACGGAACGTGGACTGCCGGTGACGGTGTTCGGGGTCGCCATGGCGCTGGAGCGCAACCCGGCGGCGGTGGCCACCATGCTGGCCGCGGACTGGGAAATCGCCAGCCACGGTTATCGCTGGATCGACTATCAGTACATCACCGAAGCCGTTGAACGCGAGCACCTGGAAAAGGCCATCGAGATCCACACCCGGGTTACCGGATCACGACCGCAGGGCTGGTATCTGGGCCGCTGCAGTCCACAATCACACCGGCTGGCCGCGGCGGCCGGGTTCGTCTACAACGCTGACAGCTATGCCGACGAACTGCCCTACTGGGACCACAACCAGACCCCGCCGCAACTGATGGTGCCCTATACCCTGGATGCCAACGACATGCGTTTCGCCAGCCCCCAGGGGTTCAACTCGGGCGAGCAGTTCTACCAGTACCTGAAAGACAGCTTCGACATGCTCTATGCGGAGGGCGAACGACAACCGCGAATGATGTCGGTGGGACTGCACTGCCGGCTGGTCGGGCGCCCCGGGCGTGCCGCGGCACTGGCACGCTTTCTCGACTATGTGCGCGGTCATCAACAGGTCTGGATATGCCGGCGTATCGACATCGCCAGACACTGGATCGCCCATCACCCCGCAACTCCAGGAAGTCACGGCCGGTAAAGCGCGGTGTCGATACTGTGGCGTAGTTGGATCACATTCACGGCGATCATCGCGACAGTTCTTAGAGTGACGGCGGTACATGGAGCGTCGAGAGTGACAGCAATCTCTACAGCGGAATCGGCATATTCAATGCCGCTGGCACGCTTTCGGGGCTATGCACGCGGTCATCCTCGCCCATAAGAACCCAGACCCGCTAGCGTAGATCATCACCGAGCGGTCCGTTGCAATGTTTCAGACGGTCGTTCACCAAACAACTGATGGTAACGCGCAGCAAAACGACCGAACTCCCACTCTCCGTGTCGAACGAACACTTTCGCAACCGATTCCGTGGCGGGATCCGCTGCCTGTAGTGCAAGTTTGACCAGATGAAGTTGCCTCAGATGAAGATAACGAACCGGTCCCGTGCCAAAATACTCGTTGAAGGCTGTCCGGAGTGTTCGTTCAGACACCCCGGATGCAACCGCCAACTCCCCCACGCGAACGGGTTTGCCGTCGCGTTCTTCGAACAACAGCTGCTTGGCACGACGGATAACCTCCTGTCGAGAAAACCTGGGCCGTCCCGCCTGTACGGCTGCGTGCGCTGGTTGCCCGTCAACAATCGAAGAGGCGACTTTCAGCAGTTCCGCTTCAGCACGGGTCGCTGCAAGCGACGATTCGAAACCTGAGCAATTGGTGTCAGCAATCATCACCTGGCTCACCAGCGCCCGGAACCGATCCGCGACCTGTCGGCCTGTGCTGGCCACTCGACAGGTCATCTTTTCGGAACCCGATGGCTTCAGGAGACCGCCGCTACGAGCCAACTTGTCGGCAGAAACGAAAATCGTGCACCAATCGTGGTCACTCTTGGTGCTGATACAAAACTCACATCCCGGTTCCAGAACCATCAACGAATCTTTTTTCAGAGCGGTTCCGTTTGCCGAGTACTCGCATGTGTTGCTGAGCGGCATGTAGAACACGTATCCATCCCGCCATGATTGTCCCTCAACAATGTTGCCACTACCCAACCGTCCCAGCTGGATATGTATCCCAGGAAGGTTGGCATGCCTGATGGTCCAGACACGGCGTGATGGATTCTGGAGCAACATGACGCAATCCACGTCGCGAACATCGGCTGCGAAGGCGTCAAAATCCCTGTAGATGACAGTTTGCATTGTAACTCCAAGCGCCTAATATTGTAGCCAACATCACAATTCCGGTCGAAATCTCCCTAGACAGAGTATAGTGTTGAAATTCCAGTATCGCACTTGCGGTCGATGCAGGTGCGCCGGCCAGGATCAGCGGAGCACTGCGCTGCTTTTCCTATTGTGCCTCGTATTTTCCCCTGCCTTTGCCCATGAAGTCACTTGAGCATGGCGGTGAGAGTGACCAAATTATCTGATGGGTTTCCCCTGATTTTTGATCAAATTAAATGAGGATCAGAGAAAAACCCCCTCAATATGCCAACTGCTGGTGTTGCTGGCGCCGCTGACCAGCACCTCCTGGTCGGGCTATTTGGCCGAGATCAATATCCAGCGTGTAATTACTTTCTGCGTTTGGACATGTGCTCCAGGTAGGCAATCAGATGGTCCAGATCTGCATTGCTTAAGATTTCTGGATTAAAGCCTTTCATACGGCCGTTTGGCCAGTGTCTGACAGCTTGAGGATTTCTTATCAATGTTTTCAGGGCCCCTGTGCGAAAATATTCCGTAGGATTCATCGGCACGTTCAAATCAGGTCCGATATTGGACGCACCCTCTTTATTCATGGTATGGCAGGCAAAACAATTTTTAACAAACAACTGAAAGCCTTCTGAAACAGGATCATTCCTGGAAAGCTTGCTCGATGGAAATATCTTTGGATAAGCGGTTTCCAAAGAGCCTTTGACTTCGAATGCCGCCAACATATAAGACCACTCTTCAGAGCTAATATGAGAAAGCTCAGGATTCTTCCAGATAAGATAAAATGGCCCGGCTGAAGGCTTTCCTGGTTTCATTGGCGGCCACTTTTTATTTGGCAATTCCATTGCAATATAGGCAATGGATTCTTTTGACGATTTGTTTAACAGTCTTTGCCTTGAGACTGGTGCTGAAAAGCCGTCCAGAGTTACGAACTGGATGATCGCATCATCATCAAGTTCAACCTGGTCAAACAAGCTGCTTACTTTAAGGGCCACATATTCCATTTTTTGACCCGGATAGACCGGGTCATTTTCCACGACGACCGTCTCGGTATCTTTCCTTTTCAGTAGTTCTGAAACGGTAAAGGTTTTTTCCCCGGTTTTTGTAGCAATGGTCAGCGTGGGCTCGTCAGCAAAGGCAAGCCCTGACAATAAGATAATGCCACATGCCAATAATTTGAAAGCATCCTTCACGGCTAAACCTTTCCTGTGTCGGAACCTTATCAGGTCAGAAGGTTGTCTTGAGTCGCAGGCTGAACACTGAAGCATGATCAATTCCGAGGTCCAAAGCAGGATCCTTGACATATTGGTAGCTGAAAGTCGTATCTACCAGCGGAAAGATCGGGAATCGGTAAAATACCTCCACGTTGTATTCGTCACGAACCCCATCTGTCGCATTTATCCAGTTGAAAGCCACGCCCAGGAGGTCATTTTGAATCCGGCTC
>CBDVAK010000131.1:0-9316 GCA_965371945.1 uncultured Candidatus Competibacteraceae bacterium | reverse complement strand
TATGTGCCTGATTGTTTTAGCCTGGCAGGCGGTGCCCGGGGTGTCGCTTGCGTTGGTGGCAAACCGGGATGAATACCATCACCGGCCAACCGAGCCTGCGCGTTTCTGGGCGGATGCTCCCGATTTGCTGGCGGGTCGTGATCTACAGGCCGGTGGCACCTGGCTGGGTGTGACCCGTTCGGGGCGCTTCGCGGCCATCACCAACTATCGTGATGGGTGTCCTGCGCCGTTGGGTGCGCCCTCCCGGGGCGAACTGGTGAGCCGATATCTGCTTAGCGACAGCAGCCCCCGGGCGTGGTTGCGAGAACTCGAGGAACAGGCGAAAACATACTGCGGATTTAATATGTTGCTAGGTAATATTGATAATCTATATTACTTTTCTAATCGGGGTGGGCTGGCACGGCGGCTGAGCAGCGGGGTCTATGGTCTCAGCAATCATCTGCTGAACACGCCCTGGCCCAAGGTGGTGATCGCCCGCGAGGCTCTGGTGACGCGGATGAAGGACTCGAGCCCGCTCGATGCCGACGCCCTGACCATGATGATGCGCAACCGCTGGATACCGCCGGACCGCCAACTCCCCGACACCGGTGTCGGTATCGAGTTGGAGCGCACCCTGGCGCCGATGTTCATCGAAACGCCAGACTATGGCACCCGTTCCATCACCGGGTTGGTGATCAGTGACCAACACCAGGTTTCATTTGTCGAGCACACCACCGTGCCGCGAGACGGTGGCCGGGTCAGCTATCGCTTCGTGGTACCCACGCCCGCGCGCGGTATCACTCCATCTTGATCGCGCTGAGCCTGCCTTCCTGTGTTGAAAAATAAGCCGCCAGGTCGGCGATGTCCTGGTCTGACAATGCGGCGGCGAATCCTTGCATGATGGGATTCGCGCGTGCTCCGGATTTGTACTCGTGCAGCGCCTTTTCGAGGTAGTCCGCATACTGACCGGCCAGGCGGGGGTAGATGGGATTTTCACTATCGCCGTCGGCACCGTGGCAGGCTGCGCAGATTTCGGCTTTCGGTTTGCCGTCGGCGGCGTCACCGCCTGCCAGTGCCGGTTGAACGGCCAGAAGCCCGGCGCACAACAGCACGGCAATACTCCACAACACTCGTAGCTTCATGGCAGGCTTCATCCGTTACTCGGCGGTTGAAAAAAAAGCGGCAATATCCGCCATGTCCTGTTCGCTCAACGTGGATGCGTTGGCCAGCATGGTCTCGTGATTGCGCTGCCCGGCCGCATAGGCCGTGAGCGCCGCAACGATATATTCGGCATGCTGACCGGCGAGCTTCGGTACATGGTAGGTCGGATACGCGTTGGAATAGCTGGGGATGCCATGGCAGCCCAGACAGGTCTGCGCTTTCATATGTCCGGCCTGCGGATCGCCCGCGGCATGGGCATTACCCGCGGACAACATGGCCAGCGCAATGCCGGTCAACAAGGATCGGGCATCGATATTCATACGCTCGAGTTTCCCCTGGAATGTCGGTTGTGTGGCCCCGGTATTGGTTTTGTAGCGGCCGGGTGCAGGGTAGTATTACATCGGCCCGCGATTCAGGTCCAGGGATGGAGCGAACGGGCCCACCAAAGGAATCGTCGATGATCAAAGAGTGCGCACATCAGCAGGTAACCGTCGAGGAATATCGCTCGTTCCTGGGTGAACAGCGTACGGTGATGCTGGCGACGGTCGACGATCAGGGGATACCGGAAGCCAGCTACGCGCCGTTCGTGGTCGATGCACAATGGCGGTTCCATCTGTTGCTCAGCGACCTGGCCAGGCATTCGGCCAATCTTCGTGGCAATGGCCGGGTCAGCCTGATGTTCCTGGCAGACCGGGTTCCACGCAGCAACCCGTTCGCGGTTCGCAGGCTGACGTTTAGTTGCCGCTCGCGGCTGCTCGAACCCGGGGATACGCTGCGCGAGCAGGTCATGGACCGGTTCGAAGCGCGGTTTGGAGGGATGATCGGGTTGTTGCGCACGCTTGCCGATTTCCGTTTGTTCGAGCTGCGGGCGTTGCAGGGTACCTATGTACGTGGCTTCGGCGACGCCTGGCGGATCAGCGGCGAGGGCCTCGACCGGATCAGTCTGAGCAGGGGCGTGGACGGGGGTAATGACGGTGATCACTAGTGGTCTGCCGCACGTAGTATGGATCCACGCAGAAAGATCCCGGATCACGCTGGCGCTACTGCTGTTGTTGACGTCTGCTTGCGCGACCCTGAGTCCTTACAGCGAACCGCTGCGGGTGACGCTGGTCAGCGTCGAACCGTACGAGGCGACACTGCTGGAACAGCGTTATCGGGCCAGGATTCGCATTCAGAATCCCAACGACCGGGCGCTGGAGGTCAAGGGGGCTTCCTTCCAGCTGGAACTCAACGGCCACGAGTTTGCCCACGGGGTCGCAGGCGATCCGTTCACGGTCCCTGGATTCGGTGAACAATTGGTGGAGGTCTACATCGTCAGCACCTTGTTTACCCTGTTTACACAGATTCGGGAGCTGCAGGAAGGTGGCAGGGAGAAGATCGACTACCGCATCTCCGGATCGTTGTCGGTGGTCGGTGGCGTTGCCAGGGTGCCGTTCGAGCGTAGCGGTGAACTCGATTTTTCGGGGATGCTGCCGATGGTCCCGGCGCCGGGCTATACGCTGTGATGCAACTTCTCAACAATCCAGGGCGTTGCCCGGCGTATGGTCGCGTCATCGCGGTTGCGCCGGGCGCCGATGCCGTTGAGTATGATCGCGGTGACCTCCCTGGTGGCACTGCGAAACTGTTCCCCGGATAGTGAGTCAGGGCCCGTCAGGGCCTCGATCTGGCGGCTGAAATCCGCGTAGTGTTGGGTGGTTGCCCAGATCGTATGCAACAGAGCACAATAGGTAGCGACAGCCAGGGTGCGGCCGCAAGCCAGTCGCCATGCCGATGTCTCGCTACCGCTGGTCTACAGATGCGATATGCCGGGCACTTGCCTGGAAGCGCTGACTTCGCGATCGCACCGGGAGGAGGGAGTGTTATGTCCAAGCTCAAAGCGGCTCTGATCCAGATGTCCCTGAAGGGTGATACATCCATGACGCCCGACCAGATCCGGGACGCCATGCTGGAGGCACACCTTCCCCTGTTGGACGAGGCGGGTCGCCAGGGCGTGCAGGTGTTGTCGTTCCAGGAGGTATTCACCCAACCCTATTTCTGTCCCAGCCAGGACCGCAAGTGGTATGCAGCCGCGGAAGCCATTCCCGATGGTCACACCACCCGGTTGATGCAGGAATACGCCCGCAAGTACAACATGGTCATCGTCGTGCCGATCTACGAAGAACAGATGACCGGGGTCTACTACAACACCGCCGCCGTCATCGATGCCGATGGCAGCTATTTGGGCAAGTACCGCAAGACCCATATTCCCCAGGTGGCGGGTTTCTGGGAGAAATTTTTCTTCAAGCCGGGAAATTCCGGCTGGCCGGTGTTCGACACGGCCTACTGCAAGCTGGGGATCTATATCTGCTATGACCGTCATTTTCCGGAGGGGTGGCGCGCGCTGGCACTCAATGGCGCCGAACTGATCATCAATCCATCCGCCACCGTGGCCGGACTTTCCCAGTATCTGTGGGAGCTGGAGCAGCCTGCCTCGGCCGCAGCCAACGGTGTTTATATCGCCGCGATCAACCGGATTGGCACCGAGGCGCCCTGGAACATCGGCGAGTTCTATGGTTCCAGTTATTTCGTCAACCCACGCGGCGAGATCGAGATACAGGCCAGCAGCAACCAGGATGAGCTTCTGGTTCACGAACTGGACATGAACATGATCCGGGAAATCCGTGATACCTGGCAATTTTTCCGTGACCGCCGGCCCAACACCTATGGCGTGTTGACCCAGGAGTGAGCGGGCCGGAACCGGCCTCGCCGCGAATGGCTGCGACCGGCGCCGCGCGGACTTCGGGGTGATCTGTCCGTGACTGGCGTCATCGACATCGAGTCTCTGGATCTGACATTCGCGACCCCCGATGGGCCGGTGCACGCTTTGTCTGGCATCGATCTCTGTGTGGCGCACGGCGAGTTCGTTTCGTTCATCGGTCCCAGTGGCTGTGGCAAGACCACTCTGTTGCGCGTGATTGCGGATCTGGAGCCGGCGACTTCCGGCTCGATCTGTGTACATGGCAAGACCCCGGCCGAAGCTCGGGAGCAGCGCAGCTACGGTTATGTGTTCCAGTCCGCGGCACTCTACCCGTGGCGTACCGTGGAGCAGAATATCTGGCTGCCCCTGGAGATCATGGGCTACAGTCGCGACGAGCAGCGTCAGCGCTCCGCTCATTACCTCGAGCTGGTCCACCTGAACGGCTTCGAGAACAAGTACCCCTGGCAGCTGTCAGGTGGTATGCAGCAGCGTGTGTCGATCGCGCGGGCACTAAGCTTCGAGCCGGAGTTGCTGCTCATGGACGAACCTTTTGGCGCGCTCGATGAGATTACCCGGGATCATCTCAACGAACAGCTTCTGAAGTTGTGGGAACGTACCGGGAAAACAATCATTTTTGTTACCCATTCCATTCCCGAAGCAGTATTTCTTTCGACCCGGATCGTGGTGATGTCGCCGCGTCCGGGGCGTGTGATCGATATCGTCGAGTCCGACCTGCCCACGCAGCGCAGCCTGGACCTGCGCGAGGATTCACGTTTCGTGCAGATCGCGCACCGGGTCCGGGAAGGGCTGCGCGCCGGCCACAGCTATGACGACTGATGCCGGCGCCGACCCGAGGGCTTGGGGCACGCGCCTGGGTCGCCGACTGTCGGCAGGCAAAGCGGTGCCGGTGTCAGTCATCACGCTGTGCCTGGTTATCATCTGGTATACCGGTGCCGTCTATCTCAACGCGCCGCAGCTCATCGATCGCTATCAACGACAGTCCACGGACTGGACCTTCAGCCAGCTGGTCGCCGACAGTTGGTCGATGGACAGAGCGGTGCTGCCGGCCCCGCATCAGGTAGCGATGGAACTCAAGAAGACCGTGCTGGATCGCAAGCCGACCTCAAAACGCAGCCTCGTCTATCACGCCGGTGTGACCTTGTCCTCGACTCTGCTGGGTTTCGTGCTCGGTACCTCGCTGGGGATCGTGCTGGCCATTGGTATCGTGCATGTGGCGACACTGGATCGCAGCCTGATGCCGTGGATTATCGCGTCACAGACCATTCCAATTCTGGCGCTGGCGCCGATGATCATCGTGGTGCTGGGGGCGATCGGGATTACCGGTCTGGTGCCCAAGGCGGTGATCTCCATGTATCTGTCATTCTTCCCGGTGGCAGTGGGCATGGTGAAGGGCTTGCGTTCACCATCCCGGATGCATATGGACCTGATGCGTACTTATGGGGCGAACCGTCTCCAGACCCTGTGGAAACTGCGGTTCCCGGCCTCGATCCCGTTCTTGTTCACAAGCCTGAAAGTAGCGGTCGCGCTGAGTCTGGTGGGGGCCATCGTGGGCGAACTGCCGACCGGGGCGCAGGCCGGACTGGGGTCACGGCTGTTGTCGGGCTCCTACTATGGCCAGACGAATCTGATCTGGGCAGCATTGATCATGGCCTCGGTACTGTCGGCAGTGCTGGTGGCGCTGGTGGGCATGGCGGAACGCCTGGCCCTCAGACGTATGGGTTTGTAGAGCGGATCGTGGCCGGCCTGCTACGACGATTGCAGTTGACGCCCCTCGGTGGGGCGGTGACCGGACTTTGCGTGGTGGCATTGTTGCTGCCGGTTGGAGGGCAGGGGGTTCGCTGGATCGACTACCCGGTCGCCGTGACCGGGTTGCTGGTGGTGGCTGCGGTCGCACTGTGGCAAGCCCGCATGACTGGCAGTGTGTTGGTGACCGGGATGCTGACTGCCGCTGCGACGGTGACGGGTGCCTGGGCCGGCCTGGTGGTGGTGCATGCGGATGCGGTCAGCGGTGCTGCCGGCCCTGGTCTGTGGGTCTTTGTGCTGGCATTGGCGCCGATGGCCTGGCGCGCCATGGAACTGCTGTCGGCATATCGAGGCAGCCGGCGTGCCGTGGCGCAGCTGTTGGGCCTGCTGGTACCGGCATTGTTCGGCGCCTGGCTGCTGTTTCTGTGGGAAGTGATCGTGGTCGGATTCGGTGTGCCGAAAGTACTGTTGCCGGCGCCCAGCGCCATATCCGAAGTCTTTTATGCCTCGCTGCCAACCCTTGCGGCTGATTTTCGCCAGACCTTCGTGCGTGCGGTGATTCCCGGGTTCATGATTGGCAGCTGCGCCGGATTCCTGACTGCGGTGGCTGCGGATCGCGTACCCTTCCTGAGGCGGGGTCTGCTGCCCGTCGGCAATCTGATCAGCGCCGTCCCCATCGTCGGCATCGCGCCGATCATGGTGATGTGGTTCGGCTTCGACTGGCAGTCCAAGGCCGCGGTGGTGGTGATCATGACTTTTTTCCCGATGCTGGTGAATACCATCACCGGTCTGGCCGAGGCCGGTGATATGGAGCGTGACCTGATGCGTTCATACGGCGCCGGTTACTGGCGTGAACTGTTCAGCTTGCGGCTGCCGAGCGCGCTGCCGTTCGTTTTCAACGCGCTCAAGATCAATTCCACGCTGGCTTTGATCGGTGCCATAGTTGCCGAATTCTTCGGGACGCCTATTGTTGGTATGGGGTTTCGCATTTCCACCGAGGTGGGGAGGATGAATATCGACATGGTGTGGGCAACTATCGCGGTTGCCGCGCTGGCAGGTTCGATGTTTTACGGTTTGTTCGCGGTGCTGGAGCGGTATTTCACCTTCTGGCACCCATCGCATCAACGACGCTAGTTTCCAGATGATCACGTCAATTGAGGAGGCAACATGAAGATTTCCATGCGCAAGGCCATGACCGCGGCCGGTCTGGTGCTGCTGGCGGCCACGGCCAGTGCCGCGGACAAGGTCGCCCTGCAGCTGAAATGGGTGACCCAGGCGCAGTTCGCGGGCTACTACGTGGCCCAGGACAAGGGGTTCTACGAAGAAGCAGGGCTGGATGTCACCATCAAGCCCGGTGGCCCGGACATCGCACCCGCCCAGGTCATTGCCGGTGGCGGTGCCGATGTCATCATCGACTGGATGCCCTCGGCGCTGGCGGCCCGTGAGAAGGGTGTCGGCCTGGTCAATATCGCTCAGCCGTTCAAGCGCTCCGGCATGATGCTCACCTGTCGCAAAGAGACGGGCATAACCTCGCCCGCGGATTTTCGCGGCAAGATTCTCGGGGTCTGGTTCTTTGGTAACGAGTATCCGTTCCTGAGCTGGATGAGCAAGCTGGATATTCCCACCGGTGTTGGCGCCGACGGCGTGACCGTTCTCAAACAGGGGTTCAACGTCGATCCGTTGCTGCAAAAGCAGGCCGACTGCATCTCGACCATGACTTACAACGAGTACTGGCAGGTGATCGATGCCGGTATTCCGCCTGAGGAGCTGGTGGTGTTCAAGTACGAAGACCAGGGCGTGGCGACGCTGGAGGACGGCCTCTACGCGCTTGATGAAAAACTTGAAGACCCCGCTTTCGTTGATGTCATGGCGCGTTTCGTCCGCGCCTCGATGAAAGGCTGGGAGTGGGCGGCCGCCAATCCTGATGCCGCGGCGGACATCGTGCTCGAAAACGACGAGACCGGTGCGCAGACCGAGAAACATCAACGTCGCATGATGGGTGAGATCAACAAGCTCACCGACGGTGGTGGCAAGCTCGATCCGGCCGATTACGAGCGCACTGTCGATACGCTGCTCAGCGGTGGTTCCGACCCGGTCATCACCGCCAAGCCGGAAGGTGCCTGGACCCACAAGGTCTGGGACGCAGCATCCCAGTAATCACCTGCGGTCAATCGATGGAGGTCAAGTCATGTCTGTGTTGATCAGGGGCGGTACCGTGGTCACTGCCGATCACACTTTCCGCGCCGATGTTTATTGCGCGGAAGGCCTTATCAGCGAAGTTGGCGAAAACCTCGATGCACCCGCGGGTGCCGAGGTGATCGATGCCGGTGGGCAGTACGTGATGCCAGGCGGTATCGATCCGCACACCCATATGCAGTTGCCGTTCATGGGCACGGTGGCCAGTGAAGACTTCTTCACCGGTACCGCGGCCGGGCTCGCCGGCGGCACCACCAGCATCATCGACTTCGTCATCCCTGCTCCACAGCAACCCCTGATGGAGGCCTATCGGCAGTGGCGTGAGTGGTCCGAGAAAGCCTGCGCGGACTACGGTTTCCACGTTGCGGTGACCTGGTGGGATGACAGCGTGCACGCGGACATGGGCACGTTGGTGCGCGACCATGGAATCAACAGCTTCAAGCACTTCATGGCCTATAAGGGCGCCATCATGGCCGATGACGAGATACTGGTGAACAGTTTCTCGAGGGCCCTGGAACTGGGCGCAATGCCTACCGTCCATGCCGAGAACGGCGAGCTGGTCTATCGGTTGCAGCAGAAGATTCTCGGCATGGGCATCACCGGGCCGGAAGGCCATCCGCTGTCACGACCGCCGGAAGTCGAGGGCGAGGCTGCCAACCGCGCCATCAGAATCGCCCAAGCACTCAACACGCCGGTGTATGTGGTGCATGTCTCCACCCGTGAGGCGCTGGAGACCATCACCCGCGCCCGCAGCGAAGGCCAGCGCGTGTTTGGCGAGGTATTGGCCGGGCATCTGCTGATCGACGATTCGGTTTATCGTGACCCGGACTGGAACGTGGCAGCGGCGCATGTCATGAGTCCGCCGTTCCGGCCCAAGGACCACCAGCGCGCGCTCTGGCACGGTCTGCAATCCGGCAATCTGCAAACTACCGCCACCGACCATTGCTGCTTCTGCGCCGATCAAAAAGCCGCGGGACGCGATGACTTCAGCAGGATTCCCAATGGCACGGGTGGTATCGAGAACCGCATGGAAGTGCTTTGGCATGAAGGGGTCAACAGTGGTCGCCTGACCATGAACGAATTCGTCAAGGTCACCTCGACCAATGCCGCGCAGATATTCAACATCTATCCGCGCAAAGGCAGTATCTGGCCGCGGGCCGACGCCGACATCGTGGTCTGGGACCCCGAGGCCAGCAAAACCATATCGGCGAAGACCCATCACCAGAATGTCGACTTCAACATTTTTGAGGGCAAGACGGTCAGGGGCTGTGCTTCACATACCCTGAGCCAGGGCAGGGTGGTGTGGGCCAACGGTGACCTGCGTGTCGAGACCGGTGCGGGCCGCTACATCGAAAGGCCGCCATTTACAGCGCATCACGATGCCCTGCAAAAGAGGGTGGAGCAGCGCACACCGACCGCTGTAAAACGTTGACGCGGGATTCTTGTGGGTGTCCGGTGACGGCCGGACACCCTTTTTTT
>CBDVAK010000130.1:0-9332 GCA_965371945.1 uncultured Candidatus Competibacteraceae bacterium | reverse complement strand
GCTCACCCCTGACAGACTCCAGAACTGTGTCTTATACCTGCGGCATGCCGTGGTATAGGCAAAAACCACCGTCATCCCGGCGCAGGCCGGGATCCAGTTGTCGTCTCAATGGCCTCGTTCCCTGGATTCCGGCCTGCGCCGGAATGACGGAATGACGGAATAAACCGGGCCCTCAAAAAACCGCACACAGCCTCAGTGCATCGTGGAGTGCTGCGTGTATGTTGCGGCTGGCGACGGCGTCACCGATGCGAAAGAGCTGGTAGCGGCCCTCGGGATTGCGGGTGATGGTTTGGGGCGTGCCCGCGATCAGCTGTTCCAGGTCCACCTCGCCCCGGTTGCGCGATGCCGGCTTGAGATCGAAATAGACTTCATCCAGGGCCAGCGTACCGTGTTCCACCACCACTGCGTCGACGGTACGCGCCACCGTTAGGCGGGTATATTCGTTGTACAGCGTGGCGATCAGGCGGCCGTTGCCACGGCTTACCGAACGCAGCCGGTGATTCAACGTGAACCCGGTGTCCGCGGCATGCAGGGCTTTGAAGTACGCGGGGTAGTTGGTGCCGCCGATCTCCGGCGCCAGCATGCGCTCGGGGGTCACGAACTCCAGTTCGATGCCGCGACCGGTCAGGTATTCGGCGCAACTCAGTCCCGGGTGGGCGCCGTTGTCGTCGAACAAAAGCACCTGGCCTTTGACCGGGTCACCGCCCAGTATGTCCCAACTGCTGTGCACCAGATCCTCGCCCGCTTCGAGGAAACTGGTGTTGGGCAGACCGCCGGTTGCCACGATGACGATATCCGGTGACTCGGCCAGTACATCATCAGCGTCGGCATAGTGGTTGTAGCGCTGGTCCACGCCGAGGATATCGATCTCGGCCACCAGCCAGTCGGCAATGCCGATGATCTCCCGCCGCCGCTCCAGCGCGGCTGCGAGCCGGAGTTGACCACCGGCTTTGTCGGCAGCTTCGAACAGCACCACATCGTGCCCCCGGGCCGCACAGACCCGGGCGGCTTCCAGCCCCGCTGGTCCGGCGCCTACCACGACGACCTTGCGCTTTTCACCGGGGGATGGTTTCACCACCTGAGGCAACTGCGTTTCCCGTCCGGTCGCCGGGTTGTGCACACACAGCGCCTCGCCCGACTCATAGATCCGGTCGATGCAATAGCCCACGCCCACGCAGGGGCGGATACGGTGCTCTTCTCCGCGCATCACCTTGGCGATGATGTGAGGGTCGGCGAAGTGCGCCCGGGTCATGCCGACCAGATCCAGCAGGCCTTCACCCAGGGCGTGGCGGGCGGTCGCCACGTCGGCGATACGAGCGGCATGCATCAACGGCAGGTCGGTGACTTCGCGTAGCGAACGGGCCAGTTCCAGGTAGGGGGCGGCAGGTGTGCCCATTCCGGGGATGACATGAGACAGGCCCTCGTCAGTGTCGACATGACCCTGGATGTAGCTGATGAAATCGATATCGCCGGTAGCGGTCAGACGGCGTGCGATCTCGAGACCTTCGTGGCGCTGCAATCCACCCGGCAGATCCTCGTCCACCGCCATGCGGATACCGACCACGAAATCGGGTCCCACCTGGCGGCGGATCCCGGCGAGCACTTCGAGTGCAAAGCGCATGCGGTTGTCCAGACTGCCGCCGTAGTCGTCCTCACGCTGGTTCCAGGCCGGTGACCAGAAAGCGTCGAGGAGATGACCGTAGGCCTCGATCTCGATACCGTCCAGGCCTCCTTCACGGCAACGCAGCGCGGCCTGTCCGTAGGCTTTCACCACGCGCTCGATGTCGTGCTCCTCGATGACCTTGGGGAAAGACCGGTGTGCTGCCTCCCGATGCGGTGAGGGTGCGATCACCGGCAGCCAGTCGTCGTGGTTCCAGCCAGTGCGGCGGCCCAGATGGGTGATCTGGCACATCACCGCGGTACCGTATTCATGAACCGCATCCGCCAGTTCCTGAAACCATGGCACGATTTCGTCTTTCCAGACACACAGGTTGCCGAAGGCCGCGGGGGAGTCGGGTGCTACCACGGCGGAACCACCGATCATGGTCAGACCGATGCCTCCGCGGGCCTTTTCCACGTGGTAGAGCCGATAGCGCGCCTTCGGCATGCCCTGTTCGGAATAGGCAGGCTCGTGGCTGGTACTGACCACACGGTTATGCAAGGTCAGATGCTTGAGTCGAAAGGGTTGCAGCAGCGGATCGTTGTGGTTCATTGCCGGTTCCAGTGTTCAGGCGAACGGTGCAGGGGAACGTACCCGATCGCACGGGATTCCTGAGCGTATTCCAGCCCTCAGTACCAGGCGTCGGCGGTGCCGTCTTTGCGCTGGTTCATGAAATCCTGCAGTGCCTCATCCACGGCGACGTCCAGCGGTGGTTGCTGGTACTCGGCGAGTCGCTGCTTCCAGGCCTGGTGAGCCCTTTCGGCAGCGCTCTGTCCGCCGCGCTCCAGCCATTGCTCGAAAGAGTCACTGTCGGTGAGCGCGGGCCGATAGTAGGCAGTTTCGTAGTTGGCCATGGTGTGGCTGCAACCCAGGAAATGGTTCCCCGGCCCCACTTCCCGGAAAGAGTCCATGGCCATGGCGTTGTCGTCCAGCGTCAGTCCACCAGCAAACACATGCATCATCCCCAGGTGGTCCACGTCAAGCATGAACTTCTCGTAGTCCATCACCAGCCCGCCTTCCAGCCAGCCGGCACTGTGCATGATGAAATTCGCTCCCGCCAGCAGGGTCGGCATCAACGAGTCCGCGCTTTCCTGGGCCGCTTGCGCATCGGGCAGCTTGGAGGAGGTGATCGCACCACCACAGCGCAGCGGGACGCCCAGGCGTCGCACCAGTTGGCCCACCGCGAAATAGGCGATGGCCGGCTCCGGCATGCCAAAGGTCGGGGCTCCGCTCAACAGCGACATGGAACTCAGGAAATTGCCCATGATTGCCGGGGCTCCGGGTCTCACCAGTTGAATCAGGGCCAGACCGGCCATGGCCTCGGCCACCGACTGCACCACAGCGCCCGCGACCGTCACCGGGCCCATGGCTCCGCCGAGGATAAAGGGCACCACCACGGTGCATTGGTTGGCGGCTGCGTAGGTTCGCAGCACGCTGGTCATGGTGCCGTCATAGACCAGCGGCGAATTGACGTTGATGTTGCCGAGGATTACGCACTCGCTTTCGACACGTTGGTCGCCAAATGCGATCCGCGCCATGTCGATGGAATCCGCCGCCCGTTCGGGAGCGGTCACCGAACCCATAAACGGTTTGCTGGAGTACTTGATGTGGGTATAGACCATATCGAGGTGGCGCTTGTTGACCGGGATGTCAACTGGCTCGCAGATGGTGCCACCGGAATGATGCAGCCAGGGTGACTGGTACGCGAGTTTCACGAAATTGCGGAAATCCTCCAGGCTCGCGTAGCGCCTGCCCTTTTCGAGGTCGCGAACGAACGGTGAGCCATAGGCGGGAGAGAACACCACGCCACTGCCACCGATCTGCACCGAGCGTGCCGGGTCGCGTGCATGTTGCATAAACTCAGCAGGCGCGGTGGCGATCAGTTCGCGCAACATGCCAGGCTCGAATCGAACCCGAACGCCATCGACGTTCGCACCGGCCTCTTGCCACAACCGCAGCGCCTCTGGATCATCCCGAAACTCGATACCAATCTCCGCCAGTAGTACGTCCACGTGTTCCTCGAGGCGGATGAGGCCCTCCTCGCCAAGCAACTCGTACGTTGGAATGCGGCGGTTGAGAAAAGCGGGTGCCGCGGCCCCGTCACCCGAGCCTGTGCCTCTTCGAGCGCGCCGGGCCTGACGCGCCGAACCGCCACGACCGCGGCGTGGCCGAGACTTGGTTCCAGTCATGGTTGATTCCTCCAGCGCTTGCTACAGAGTGGCTGGTAGTATACTCGCGGCAGATCAGCTTTCGGCTTCCATCACACGCACCTTGACGCGGATAGCCTGGTCAGTTCGAACCTGGTCGAATGCTTGAACAGCACGCTAGACCTGGGCCGAAGCTGAGGCGATATCCGCCAGTCACCTGAGTGGTGAAACGATGCGCAAGCGAACGGCGCGATGGTTCGCGTGGCTGTTGCCGTTGTTGTTGCCAGGGCAGGGTGCGGCGGTGGAATTCGCCCCGCTGGTCGTCGTTTCGCAACCCGGCCCCTGGTCAGCGGTCTCCCAAATGGTTGGTTACCAGGGGCGCGTGTGGTTCGCCAACAGCGTCAAGTTTGTCAATCACAACTCGGCCGATCTCTACAGCTACGACCCGCGCGGCGGTGGCACCCGTTACGAGAAACACCTGTTCAGTCAGGATGCCGGCGAGCCGGTGGTGTATGAGGGGCTGTTGTACTGGCCTTACGAAGACCCGCGCTTTTCCACCGGCACCGGCGAATACTCGGTCACCAATGGCAGTGACTGGGCCAAGAACCTGTTGGCCGAAGCGCAGACATTTCACGTTCATGGCATGACGCAGCTGGGCGACCAGTTGTTTGCCGCGACATCGGCGTGGCGTGGCGGGTTGCAACGATCCACCGACGGCGGACTGACCTGGGAAGTTCTGTACGATCACGACACCCCGGAAGGCAGGGTCTCGCGTATCACCAGCCTGGTGGCATTCAACGCTCGCATCCACGTGGGTCTGACCGACTACAACCGTGGCGGACCCAAGCTGCTGCGTTGGGACCAGGGTTCGATGCGCCCTGTGGTTGGCTGGCCGGATGGTGCTGCGGTCACCGAGCTGGCGGTATTCGACGGTTGGTTGTACGCGATCAACATAGATGACAGCGAGCGATCGGTGTGGCGAACCAACGGCAGGATGGCAGCGAGGGTTGTGGGCCTCGATGGCAGGGACGTGCGTGGTTTCGCCGCCAGCGCGCGTGGACTTTGGGCCATCACCGCAAACGGCGGGTCCGGGGAACTACTGGCCAGCGGGGACGGCACCACCTGGCGGGTGGCGCAGCCATTCGAAGATGCCGAACCCGTCGATGTGGCGGTGATCGATGACCGGCTCTATGTCGGCACCATAGGCCCCGGCGGTCGTGGTGCGTTATGGGGGGCAGACACCCGGGTGGGTCTCCCCTCTGGCGCTGCAGCTGCGCCGCTACCTGTGCAGATCGAGAGCGGGCTGAACCTGACTGCGCTGGTTGCTGACCTGAAGATGGCGCTGCAAACGCCGGTCGCTGAATTCAGTGACTACCGTGCGAGCCTGGATCGAACACTGCCGTTGCTGGGGCTGAGTCGCGATCCCGGTGCAGGCAATGCCTTGTCCAGGCTACTGCTGGCGACATTTCCCGAACGAACGATTGAGACCTTTGCCCATGAGGTCGACGTCGGCAGTCTGAATCGCTGGTATCTGCTGTGGGCGTTGGGTTTGAACGGCAACGGCCGGGTCCCGCCCAAGTTGCTGAATGAATCCTGGACGCGGCTTGCCAACCGGGCGGAAAAATACTTTGAACCGTTACCGGCTGCGATCGCGACCGTGGGCGACATCGGACAGGCGGATGCCGCCACCATCGGGACGCTGATCGGCCGTCTTGGCGCTGATGATCCACTATGGTTGAAAGGTGATGTTGTCGGCGCACTCACCGACCTGACCGGCAATCGTTTCGGGTATGACTTCGATGCCTGGCGGGCGTGGTGGCGGCAGCGCGCCGGCGAAATGGTTCGAGTTCCCGCCGGCGAATTGGCCATGGGCTCGGATCACGGCGAGAACGCCGAACGGCCCGTGCACGATGTCCGTATCTCAGAGTTTTTCATCGACCACAACGAAGTGACGAATCGGGATTTCGAGTCCTTCGTTGTGGCCACCGGCCACCGCACGGATGCCGAGATGTCAGGTCGGGGCTGGCATTGGGACGGTCGCTGGTATGAAGTGGAGCATGCCGACTGGCGCCACCCCCGTGGCCCGGCCACCTCGATACAGGAACTGGATCAACACCCGGTCGTACAGGTCAGTTGGAACGACGCTACTGCGTATTGCGAATGGCGGGGGAAACGTCTGCCGACGGAGGCCGAGTGGGAGCGTGCCGCGCGGGGTGCCGATGGGCGCATCTACGCCTGGGGCGATCAGCCGCCAGACCAGGGCGGCACGGTTAGGGCATCGTCCGGAAGCGAAGTTTGCTGTGCCGCCGATGAACACGATGGCTACCGATACACCGCACCGGTCGGTAGTTTTCCTACCGGCGCGTCACCGTTTGGCGTGGAGGACATGACCGGAAACGTGTGGGAGTGGGTCGAGGACAGCTTCGATCCCGCGTTTTATGCGCGCTCACCCGCGCGGGATCCGGTCAATCGCGCAGCTACACACGCCAGGGTGATCCGCGGCGGTGGCTGGGGCAACAACCCCTGGGGCTTGCGCACAACCCTGCGCCACGCCAATCCACCGTACTATGCGTTGTCCATGGTGGGTTTTCGGTGTGCAAGGTGATTGTTCACGTCGATCCAGCAGGGAGTCGTCGCTAGTGTAATTTAGGTCAGTCCCACCCCCACATTGCCGCAGTGCCCGACATGAGCGGGATCGACAACAGCGCAGTCATCACACCGGCATCCCCCACTACTCAGTAGGCGCGTCACACCGTCCCTGCCGTTGCTCACAGCCTCGGCGGGGCGCATCATTGCCGTCAGGTTCCCGGCAGGACGGGACGCGAGGGTGATGCGATGAAGGATGAATTCGGGGGCTGGTTGCAGTCTGAACTGCAGAACCTGCGCGAGCGCGGTCTGTTCAAAGCCGAAAGAATCATGACCTCGCCCCAGCAGGCCGTCATCGAGACCGATACCGGTGCGCGGGTTGTCAATTTTTGCGCCAACAACTATCTGGGATTGGCCGACCATCCGGCTTTGCTGGCGGCGGCCCGTGACGGCTTGGAGACCCACGGCTTCGGGATGGCGTCGGTGCGCTTTATCTGCGGCACCCAAGACAGTCACAAGACACTGGAAAGCGAAATCAGCCGTTTTCTCGGTACCGAGGACACCATACTGTATTCGTCCTGTTTCGATGCCAACGGCGGCTTGTTCGAAACCCTGCTCGGTCCACAAGACGCGATCATCAGCGATGCCCTCAACCATGCCAGCGTGATCGACGGCATTCGTCTGTGCAAGGCCCGGCGGCTGCGCTATGCCAACAACGACATGGCGGATCTGGAACGCCAGTTGCGCAGCGCGGGCGATTGCCGCTACCGGTTGATCGCCACCGACGGTGTGTTCTCGATGGACGGCATCATCGCCAGTCTGGATCAAATCTTTGAGCTGGCCGACCGCTACGACGCGATGGTCATGGTGGACGATTCCCACGCCGTCGGCGTGATCGGCCCCCACGGTGCGGGGACCCACGATTATCACGGCATCGGCCCCCGCGCGGATCTGATCCTGACCGGTACCCTGGGCAAGGCGCTGGGAGGGGCATCGGGTGGCTATACCAGCGGTCCCCAGCCGGTGATCGATTGGTTGAGACAGCGCTCACGACCCTATCTGTTCTCGAATTCACTGGCGCCACCGATCGTCTCCGCCAGCATCAAGGTGTTGGAGATGTTGGCTGATGGCGGCGAGCTGCGTGCGCGTCTGCACGATAACAGCCGTCAGTTTCGTCAGCGCATGGAAGCGCTCGGATTCCGCCTCGCGGGTGCCGACCACCCCATCATTCCGGTGATGATCGGTGATGCAGCGCTGGCCGCCGAAATGGCCGACCGGATGCTGGCCGAGGGCATCTATGTGATCGGGTTCTCGTATCCCGTGGTGCCGGACGGCGAGGCCCGCATCCGTACCCAGATGTCGGCGGCGCACCAGCCTGAGCATCTGGATCTCGCAATCGGCGGCTTCGAGAAGGTCGGTCGGCAACTAGGGATCATCTGATTGTGCGCATAGCTGCTCGAAGCCGGGGCAATGCGGGTGTGGGCAGTGCCTTCCGGGACACGCCGTGAATCCCTGCGGCGCTTCGCAATCCTGCTTCGCTTCCAGGACCAGCCCGGACCATCCATGGTCCACGCGTTTGCCAGGCTGCGAAGGTCCACTGGACCTTCGGTCCCGGTTCACCCCTGTAGGCTCGACAGCGGCTTGCAGCGCTACGCAATCCTGCTGCGCTTGCAAGGCCAGGGTTTGCCATCCCTGGCCAACCCGCTCGGCGGCATGCGCCTCGCCCCTGCCGCTGACGGTCCCGGAAGGCACCACCCACACCCACCTCACGGTGGCCAGTGTCCCGGGTCCATATAAGAGATTATTTTCGCAGAGGACAGCGGTATGAAAGTGTTGGGAAAGTTTGCGCGCAAGGAAGGCATCTGGATGCGGGACATGCCCAAACCCGCTTACAACGACAATGAAGTTCTCATCCGTATCCGCAAGACCGCGGTTTGCGGCACCGACGTGCACATTTTCAACTGGGACGAATGGTCACGGAAAACGATTCCGGTACCGATGGTTACCGGCCACGAGTTCGTGGGTGTGATCGAGGAACTCGGTGATCATGTGGAGGGCTATCAAGCCGGGGAGCGCGTGTCCGGGGAAGGGCACATCACTTGCGGCTACTGCCGTAACTGCCGTGCCGGACGTCGTCATCTGTGTCGCAATGTGGTCGGTGTCGGTGTCAACCGGGACGGTGCGTTCGCTGAATATCTGGTGATTCCCAAGGAAAACGTGTTCCGGATTCCCGACAGCATCAGCGATGATCTGGCGGCCATTTTCGATCCCTACGGCAATGCCACCCACACTGCGCTGTCGTTCGATCTGGTCGGCGAGGATGTGCTGATCACCGGCGCCGGTCCGATCGGCATCATGGCGGTGGCGATCTGTCAGCATGTCGGCGCCCGCCACGTGGTGATCACCGATGTCAACGATTATCGTCTGGATCTGGCGCGCAAGCTTGGCGCTTCCCATGCCGTCAACGTGTCCCGGCACTCGCTGAGTGACATCATGACGGAACTGGGTATGTCCGAAGGCTTCGACGTCGGGTTGGAGATGTCGGGCGTGAGCAGCGCGTTCCAGGGCATGCTGGAGGTGATGAACCACGGTGGCAAGATTGCGATGCTGGGAATCCCGCCCGGTGAAATGGCCATCGATTGGTCGAAGGTCATCTTCAAGGGGCTGGTCATCAAGGGTGTTTACGGCCGCGAGATGTTCGAGACCTGGTTCAAGATGACCAGCATGCTGCAGGGCGGGCTCGATATTGCTCCGGTGATTACCCATCACTTCCCGGTGGATGATTACGAAGAAGCCTTCGATGTGATGCGCAGCGGGCGCTCGGGCAAGGTGATCCTCGACTGGACCTGAGTGTGAGATCGCCGCGGGTCTGCCAGTTTAATAGTCCGGGGCGATGTGGGTGTGCGTACCGCCTTCCGGGACACGCTGTGAATACATCC
>CBDVAK010000129.1:0-9448 GCA_965371945.1 uncultured Candidatus Competibacteraceae bacterium | reverse complement strand
ACGGTGATGCTTCGCTGGACTGGCTGGCGCCGCTGCCTGCCGAACTGTTGTCGGAGCCGGACGCCCGGCGCTGACGGTGTAGGTACTCAATGAGCCGAGGCAGTGTGGGTGTGGGTACCGGCTTCCGGGACACGCTGTAAATACATCCCTGTAAGCTCGACAGCGGCTTCCCTGCCGCTGACGGTCCCGCAAGGCGCCACCCACACCCACGTCACGACCGCCGACGCCCCGGGCTATTGAGAAGTTTCCTGGCAACCACGCGAGATTATCGCCGCTGTGACCCGATCGTTGCCCGCGAGATCCTGATACAGACGGATATCCTCAAATCCGTTGTCACGCATCAACTCAGCTACCGCGGCGCCCTGCTGGTAGCCGTGCTCCAGCAGCAGATGGCCGCCGGGTACCAGGCGGGCCGGTGCGGCGGCCAGAATTTGCCGTATCGCATCGAGCCCGTCTGCTCCGGAAATCAGTGCCTGAGGGGGCTCGGAACGCAGGTCCCCCTGTAACAAATGCGGGTCGCCGCAGGCCACATAGGGTGGGTTGCTGAGCAGCATGTCGATCCAGGGACCCTTGCGTAACGGCGCCAGCCAGTTCCCGACCACGAACTCCACCTTGCCGGCGCCATGTCGGCGGGCGTTGCCGCGGGCGATCGACAGTGCCGCTGACGAGTGATCGGTCGCCACGATCCTGAGTCCCGGGCGTTCACGAGCCACGGCAATCGCGATGGCGCCGCTGCCGGTGCCCAGGTCAACGATCACGCCGTTGCGCCATCCGGCGGTGATTCGCAGGGCCTGTTCCACCACCAGTTCGGTTTCCGGTCTGGGGATCAGGGTTGCAGGGGAGACTCGCAGCGGCAGTGACCAGAATTCCTGCTCCCCGAGCAAATAGGCCACCGGACAACCTTCACGGCGCCGTTCGATCAGTGCCAGGAACCGTTCAACTTGAGCAGCCGTGGGGCGGTGTTCGGGCCAGGCCAGGAGGTAGCTGCGCGGTTTTGCCAGGCTCTTTGCCAGCAGCACCTCGCTGTCCAGCCGGGCGCTGGCGCTGTTGCCGGCCAGCCGCCTGCGGGCATCGGCAACCAGCTGCGCCAGTGTTGCTGGTCGAGGGGTTGGGTTCACGGACGACCCGCTGTTGCCACGACAGGCTCTATTCCTCCGCCAGCGCCGCCAGCTGGTCTGCCTGGTGCTCTCTGAGCAGGGGCTCGATGATCGGGTCCAGGTGGCCGACCAGGATTTCCTCGAGTTTGTAGAGGGTCAGATTGATCCGGTGGTCGGTGACGCGACCCTGTGGAAAGTTATAGGTGCGGATGCGTTCCGAGCGATCACCGCTGCCGACCAGCGATCGCCTGGTGGCCGCCTGCTCGGTCTCCAGGCGGATGCGCTCTTGTTCGAGCAGTTTGGCCTTTAGCAGTGACAAGGCCCGCGCCTTGTTCTTGTGCTGGGAACGTTGGTCCTGGCACTCGACCACGATGCCCGAAGGCAGGTGGGTCAGACGAACTGCCGAATCGGTCTTGTTGATATGCTGGCCGCCCGCTCCCGAGGCGCGATAGGTATCGATGCGCAGGTCGGCGGGGTTGACATCGACCTCGGTGGCGGCGGCTACCTCGGGCAGGATCGCCACGGTGGCCGCCGAAGTATGGATGCGGCCCTGGGACTCGGTTTCCGGCACGCGCTGTACCCGGTGCGCGCCGGATTCGAACTTCAGCTGCGAATAGGCACCGCGACCGACGATACGGGCGATGACTTCCTTGTAACCGCCATGCTCCCCGGGGCTTTCGCTGACGATCGTCACCTGCCATTGGTGCAGTTCAGCGTAGCGGCTGTACATGCGCAGCAGATCACCGGCGAACAGGGCGGCCTCGTCGCCGCCGGTACCCGCCCGGATCTCCAGGAAGATATTGCTGTCGTCCAGTGGGTCGTGGGGAATCAGCAGCAGTTCCAGCTCGCTTTCCAGTGCTTCAGTCCGGCCCGTCGCATCGCTGATCTCCTCCTCGACAAGTGGCCGCAGTTCCGGATCCGGGTCATCCAGCATTGCACGGGCTGCTTGCAGTTCGGTGCGCACTTGCTGCCAGGAAAGGAAGGTCTCCGCCACCGGAGTCAGTTGTGAATACTCGCGGGACAGATCCCGAAAACGGTTCTGGTCGGCGATGATCTGGCTGTCACTCAGCAGAGCACCCACCTCCTCGTGCCGAGCCACCAGCCGTTCGAGCTTGCCGAGCATGGAGGAGTTCATCGACGCGTCCGTTCCCGTGGCTGATAGAGGTCGTTGACCATTTCGATGATCTCGTGACGGCCGTCGCTGGCCGCCTCGCGCAGTCCCTGGCAGGGACCGTGAATGAGCCGGTTGGTGAGCTGTGTGGCGAGCTGCCCGATCACCTGTGCCGGGTCGTGGCCGGCCGCGAGGCGTCGCTCGGCCTGCGACAGTGCCTCGTCCCTGATCTGTTCCGCGAAACTGCGCAGGTCACGGATGGCCCGCACGGCATCCAGTGACCGCACCCAGTTGCCAAAGCGGTCGACCTGGGTGTCGATAATTTCCTCGGCCTGGGCTGCC
Organism: uncultured Candidatus Competibacteraceae bacterium; assembly: GCA_965371945.1. Classification (GTDB taxonomy): domain Bacteria; phylum Pseudomonadota; class Gammaproteobacteria; order Competibacterales; family JAHEDQ01; genus CBDVAK01. Next base: position 6,898 of record CBDVAK010000129.1, on the reverse strand, counting down.
GCGTCCTGGCGTGAGCGCATGTTTTCCGAGATGATCTGTTGCAGGTCGTCGATGCTGTAGAGATAGACATCCTCCAGGTCCGCCACCGCGGGATCCACATCCCTGGGGACAGCGAGATCCACGATCAGCATCGGCCGGCGTTTTCTGCGCCGCAACGCCTGCGACACGGTGTCCCGGCCCAGCAACGGATGGGGGCTGGCGGTCGATGCCACCACGATGTCGGCCATCGCCAGGTGGGCAGGAATCTCTTCCAGCGTGATTGCCAGCCCCTGCAGGCGACCCGCTAGTTGGTGGGCGCGCTCCAGCGTGCGGTTGGCGACCACCAGGTGCTCGATTCCCAACTGGGTGAGATGTCTGGCCACCAGTTCATTGGTTTCGCCGGCACCGATCAGCAGAACGGTACGGTTCGAGGTTTCGCCGAAGATCTGGCGCGCCAGGCTCACCGCGGCGAACGCAACCGAAACCGGACTGGCGCCGATTTGCGTATCAGTACGTACCTGCTTGGCGACGGTGAAGCTGTGCTGAAACAGACGATCCAGAAGATTGCCGATTGCGCCGGCCCTGACAGCGTCCTGATAGGCTGTTTTCACCTGGCCCAGGATCTGCGGCTCCCCCAGCACCATCGAGTCAAGACCTGACGCCACCCTCAGCAGATGCCGAACCGCGGCATCATCCGGATGCGAATACATGTGCTTGAGCAACTGCTGGTGATCCAGGGCGTGATGGTCGCCAAGCCAGCGTATCACCCCGCCCTGATAGTCGGCATCGACTGTGCAGTAGATCTCTGTCCGGTTGCAGGTGGACAGGATGACCGCCTCGTGCACACCGGCGCTGGAAGTCAGATTGCGTAGCGATTCCGGCATTCGCTCAGGGTCGAACGCCACTTGTTCGCGAATGGCGACCGGGGCGGTACGGTGATTGATTCCGATTGCCAGAAGGGGCATGGAGAGCTCTGGTCTCTGTCGAACCGGGCGATTCTGATGGATAGGGCGGTCGATTACAAGGAGTGCAGAAATGACTGGGGGTTACTGGCCATGACCGAGTTCGGTATAGTGCTGATAATGAGGAAGTTGAAATCACGTATAGAGGCGCCGAGCATGTCCGGAATCATGTCTCTGCTGGCACTGCCCGCTCTACTGGTAACAGGTTGCGTATCGGTGGGAGGCGAGCAGGTGGCTGCGACCGAATCGGAACCGTCCGCGATCACCAGTAGTCCACGGGCCCGCACCACGACGATCCCGGAAGACTATTCGGAACAGGTTTATCGGGTTCTGCTGGGGGAGATTGCGGGGCGGCGCGGGTTCCCCGACGTGGCCTTGCAGCAGTATCTGTTGTTGTCAGAGCACAGTGACGACCCACGCCTGTCGGAGCGCGCGGTACAGATCGGGTTCTTCTCCGGTCGCTATGACGAAGTTGTGTCCGCCGCCCGGCGCTGGGTTGCACTGGATCCCGACAGCGTCGAGGCGCAGCGGTCTCTGGCGGTGGTGCTGGTGCAGGTTGGGGAGGTCGATGAGGCATCCCGGCTGTTTCTGAGCTGGCTGGACGGGAAAACCGACGACAGCGCCAGCTTCGCTCCCGTCAGCGGTGTGTTGCAGCGCGTTGACGATAACGAAACAGCGCTCAAGATTCTGGCCAGGATGCGTCAGTCGCTGCCTGACTGGAGTTTGATTCAGCAGGCTTACGCGCTGCGCGCGTTGCGTGCCGGGGAACTCGAACAGGCACAAGCGGCCGTGGATGAAGCATTGGGCCTGAAGCCGCAATGGAATCAGGCGCTGTTGCTCAAGAGCCGGATTCTGGTACGCGAGGGAGAAACCGAGGCGGCGGTAGTGTTGCTGAGCGAAGCGCTCGGGCGACAGCCTGATGACAGCATGCTCGGTCTGGGCTATGCCCGCCTGTTGGTGCAGGAAAGTCGTACCGATGATGCACGCCAGGTACTCGAGAATCTGGCGGAGGCGCAACCCGACGATGGCGACGTATTGTTCGCGGCTGGCGTGCTGGCTACACAGGCAGGGGATCTCGATGCCGCCCGGGGATACTTCCAGGGTGCGGTCGACAAAGGTCAGGCCCGCCCCGATGCCTACTACGAGCTGGGCCGCGTCTACGAGCGTCAGGGTGACGAGGACCAGGCACTGGAGTGGTATCGCAAGGTGCGTAGTGGTCAGCGCGTGCTGGATGCACAGGTGCGAATCGGTGGCATCCTGGTTCGTAGTGGCAAAGTCGAACAGGCAGCCAGGCACTTTGAGATGCTGCGACGTGAAAGTCCGCAGCTTTCGGTTCGGCTGTATCTGGCGGAAGCGGAAGCATTTTCGGATGCCGGGGACCAGGACAGGGGGCTCGCGATCTATAATCGTGCGCTGCGCGAGCATCCCGAGGACCATGATCTGCTGTATGCCAGGGCATTGTTGGCCGAAAGCCTGGATGATCTGGATTCCCTGGAAAACGATCTGCGCCTGATTCTTGCCACCGACCCGGATAACGCACATGCGCTCAACGCGCTGGGTTACACCTTGGCTGACCGCACCGAGCGGTACGATGAGGCGCGTGGATACATCGAGCGAGCCCTGGAGTTGATGCCTGACGATGCGGCCATACTCGACAGCATGGGCTGGGTGTTGTATCGGCTGGGTCAGTATGAAGAGGCGGTCGGTTTTCTGCGGCGCAGCTATGATCTGAACCCGGACGAGGAGATTGCCGCGCACCTGGGCGAAGTACTGTGGGTTTCCGGCGATCGTGACCAGGCGATGGATGTCTGGAACACCGAGTTGCATCGCGTGGAAACAGCACCTCGTGTCCGGCAGACCATGCAAAGGTTCGGAATCTGAGGCGGAAGGCTCGCGGGCGTTATTGCCGACTCTCGGATTGAGGACTTCGCCCATGCGTTTCGTTCTCGCGGCTACACTGATTGGTTTTATTGCCGGCTGCGCTTCGCGTCCACCGACCGTCCCCCTCGAGTCTCTCGATGACCAGTGGTCGATGCGCGAGGAGGCCTTGCAGCGATTGCCCCGCTGGGAGTTCTCCGGAAGGGTGTCGATTGCTGTGGAAGATCAGGGCTGGCACGCCACGCTGGACTGGAAACAGCAGGACAATAGCTACGAAATCGATCTGTCCGGGCCACTCGGTCAGGGGAGATTGGTGATCGCCGGGAGTCCGGGCGGTGTCAGAGCGCGCAGCGCGGATGGGCAGGTGGTGGTGGCGAAGGATGCCGAATCCCTGATTGCACAGCGCCTGGGCTGGACGTTGCCGGTTGCCGGTCTGCGCTACTGGGTACGCGGGATACCGGATCCCGAATGGCCGGTGCAATCAATGACCGTGGATTCGCTTGGCCGGCTCGCGACTCTCCGGCAGGACGGTTGGCGAATTCAGTATCCGGCCTATGTGGAGGGTCCGGGTCTGGACCTGCCCCGCAAGCTGCGCCTGGAGCGCGATCGGATCGATGTGCGGCTGGTGATCGACCAGTGGTCGGACGGCAATCCGGGTGCGGCAGGTATCGATCCGTCGGCTTCCTGACAGACTCCTGGCATTGGAAATCTGAGCGTGGAAATCTGGCCGGCTCCGGCCAAACTCAACCTCTGCCTGCACATCACCGGCAGGCGGGCCGATGGTTACCATCAGCTGCAGACCGTGTTCCGGTTCCTGGATTACTGTGATGATCTGCAGTTCCGGGTTCGCGATGATGGTCATATTTCCTGCGTCCATTCGCTGCCGGGGCTGGGCGAAGCGGACAACCTGACGGTGCGTGCCGCTGCCCTGTTGCAGCGGACTACGGGTACCCGGCTGGGGGTTGAGATCCGGCTGCTCAAACGGCTGCCGATTGGAGGCGGGCTGGGTGGTGGCAGCTCTGATGCGGCCACTGTATTGCGGGCTCTGGATCATCTGTGGAAGCTGCGGTTGGGCGTAGATCGCCTGGCCGAGCTGGGTTTGGAGTTGGGCGCCGACGTGCCGGTATTTGTGCGTGGCCACGCCGCCTGGGCGGAAGGAGTTGGCGAGAAGTTGACCCCGGTTCAGCTGCCAGGATGTTGGTATGTGGTGATCGTACCGCCCGATCCGGTATCCACCGCGACGGTGTTTTCTGCACCGGATTTGACACGGAACACTCCGGTGAAGAGAATGTGCGCCTTTCTCGCCGGGGACTGTGGCAACGACTGCGAATCAGTAGTTTACAGTCGCTATCCTGCGGTGGCGGCTGCGGCCCGGTGTTTGGGTGCGTTTGGTGACGCCCGGCTGACTGGCACGGGAGGTTGCGTGTTTGCCGGATTTGCGGCCCGGTCGCAGGCTGATCAGACCCTGACGCAGATGCTGGAGATGGGGTTTCAGGGTTTTGTCGCCCGTGGTATGGATCGATCCCCGTTGCTGGGGCGCCGGCAGACAGGTGACGGGGAACTGTAGCAGTCTGCCGGAACAGTTGTTGGGCCGTCGCCAAGTGGTCTAAGGCACCGGGTTTTGATCCCGGCATTCGCAGGTTCGAATCCTGCCGGCCCAGCCATCACACGGTGGCTGGCTGCAGGGGGGCTCACTAGGAGGGGCATGGTGCCCGACGGGAAAATGATGGTATTCGCGGGCAATGCACATCCCCGGCTGGCACTGGATGTAGCAGGTCATCTCGGGTTGCCGCTGGGTAAGGCGGAAGTGGGTCGCTTCAGCGATGGCGAGGTCATGGTCGAACTCCATGAGAACGTCCGTGGCAAGGACGTGTTCGTGGTGCAACCCACTTGTGCGCCCACCAACGACAATATCATTGAACTGATGGTGATGGTGGACGCGCTGGGGCGCTCTTCCGCCAACCGCATTACTGCCGTGATTCCTTACTTCGGCTATTCGCGACAGGATCGCCGACCGCGCTCCGCGCGCGTGCCTATTTCGGCCAAGGTGGTTGCCAATATGATCACCAGCGTCGGCGTCGACAGGGTCTTGACGGTCGATTTGCACTCAGACCAGATTCAGGGCTTTTTCGATTTGCCGGTGGACAACATCTACGCCACGCCGATCATGATAGGCGATCTGTGGAAACAGGAATACGAAGACATCGTGGTGGTTTCTCCCGATGTCGGCGGGGTGGTGCGTGCTCGTGCTCTCGCCAAGCTGCTCGATGATGCCGACCTGGCCATCATCGACAAGCGCCGTCCCCGTGCCAACGAGGCACGGGTGATGAACATCATCGGTGAGGTCGAGGGGCGGGTGTGCGTGCTGGTCGATGACATGGTCGATACCGCGGGGACCCTGTGTCAGGCGGCCCAGGCACTAAAGGATCGCGGTGCCGCCAGGGTGGTGGCCTATTGCACCCATCCGGTGCTGTCGGGGCCGGCGATCGAAAACATAGAACACTCGACCCTGGACGAATTGGTGGTGACCGATACTATTCCGTTGCGCGAGGCGGCACTTGAGTGTTCGCGCATACGGGCATTGAGTGTGGCAGGTGTCCTGGGTGAATCACTGCGCAGGATTCATCTGGAAGAATCGGTCAGCTCGTTGTTTATGACCGATTAGGCGATTGTCTGGCCCCTGGTACGGGGTCTGACAGCTTTGTGGAGGCAGGTGCCGTTGTTCGGGATCTGCATGAACGATCCGGGCACCTGGTCGCGGGTGTGCCGGGTTCATTTTTGTTAGCGGAGGCGCGATATGAGTGATCTTTTCGAGCTTGCTGCCGAGATTCGTGAGGACGTGGGGAAGGGTGCGAGCCGCCGCCTGCGTCGACTGGGCAAGATCCCGGCGATTCTCTACGGTGGCAAAAAGGAATCAGTGGGACTGTCGCTGGTGCACAGCGAAGTGATGAGGCAGTTGGAACATGAAGCGTTCTATTCACATGTTCTGACCATACGCGCCGGAGGTAAGGCGCAGAAGGCGATTTTGCGCGATCTGCAGCGCCACCCTTTCAAACCCGCCATCATGCATATGGATTTCATGCGGGTCATGGAGGATTCGGCGATTCGTGTCAACGTGCCATTGCACTATATCAACGAAGAGACCAGCGTCGGGGTCAAGGAGGGGGGCGTGGTAAGCAAGACCGCGACCGATGTCGAGGTCGAGTGTCTGCCCCGCTATCTGCCAGAGTTCATCGATGTTGATCTTGCCACGGTCGAACTGGGCACCACCATCCACCTGTCCGACCTGGTGCTGCCGGAAGGCGTTGCCCTGACCGCGTTCTTGCATGGCGGCGAGATACACGAGCACGATCAGGCGATCGCCGGCGTTCACGTTGCCCGTGCCGTCGAGCTGGAAGAAGACGAGCTTGAAGGCGAGGCAGAGGAGCCGGAAGGTGAGGGCGAAGATGAAGGCGAAGAGAGCTGACATCCCCGGTGGAGCCTGGGGCCCGTGTGATCGTGGGGCTGGGAAACCCGGGTAGCCGTTACGCGGGAACCCGGCACAATGCCGGTTACTGGCTGCTCGATGAGGTTGCCCGCCTTCATGGCGGGCAGTTTCGTAGCGAACCACGGTTCCATGGTGAGCTGTGCAGGATCACGGTGGCCGGATCATCCCCCTGGCTGCTGAAGCCGGCGACCTACATGAACCGCAGCGGCACCTCGGTAGGGTCACTGGCGGCATTCTACAAAGTACCGCCCGACCAGATTCTGGTGGTTCACGATGATATCGATCTGCCGGCGGGCACAGTGCGTTTCAAACAGGGCGGTGGTCACGGCGGTCATAACGGGCTTCGGGATATTCATCGGCAATTGGGGACGCCCGACTACCTGAGGTTGCGCTTGGGTGTCGGCCATCCGGGACAGCGCGATGATGTGGTGGGCTACGTCCTGACCAGCCCGCCCGCAGTCGAACGTCAACTGATCGAGGCTGCCATCGAGGCCGCGCTGGAGCAGCTGGAGCAAGTTGTTGCCGGGGATTTTGCCGCCGTCATGCGGGCATTGCATGGTCGTGCGGCGCCGCCGCCCTGATCACGGCTGCA